>JAXDGQ010000284.1:0-8047 GCA_034664965.1 Solirubrobacteraceae bacterium
CGCCGATCTTCGACGCGAAGTTCTTGTTCAGCTTCACCCTGCCGGCGTCCGGGGCGACGACGACCAGGTCGGAGAGCCCGAGGTCGCCGAAGTACTGCGTCAGCATGAACAGCGCCGTCATGTGGTCAACCGGCTTCTGGAAGAAGCCCTGGATCTGGCCCGCGTGCAGGTCCATCGTCAGCACGCGGTCGGCGCCGGCCGACTCGAGCATGCGCGCGACCAGGCGCGCCGAGATCGGCTCGCGGGGCGCGGACTTCTTGTCCTGGCGCGAATAGCCGAACCACGGCGTCACGGCGATCACCCGGTGCGCGGAGGCGCCCACGGCCGCGTCGATCATGAACAGCAGCTCCATCAGCGCGTCGTTGGCCGTGATGCCCGTCTGCGGGTTGCCGCAGATCGACTGCACGATGAACACGTCCGCCCCGCGGATCGACTCCTCGTAGCGGCAGTACACCTCACCGCTGGAGAACGTCTTCAAGGTGATCGGTCCGAGGTCGACGCCGAGCTTGTCGGCGATGTCGATCGCCAGCTGCGGGTTAGCACGCCCGCTGAACAGCATCAGCCGCTTGTTGTAGTCGATCGGCAGGCTCGCTCGCGACTCCACGCTCGTATCGATCACGCTGCTCATGTGTCCTCCGAGTGTAAACGGGCTTCCCGTCGCTCAGCGTATTTCTCGTGGTTCTCCTGCTTGGCCCGCGCGAGGGCCAGCGCGCCGTCCGGGACGTCGTCTGTGACGACCGACCCGGCCGCCGTGTACGCGTCGTCGCCGACCGTCACAGGCGCCACGAACGACGTGTCCACGCCGCCGTGCACGCGCTTGCCGATCGTCGTGCGGTGCTTGTCGTGGCCGTCGTAGTTGGCCGTGATCGTGCCGGCCCCCAGGTTCGTGCGCTCGCCCACGTCCGCGTCGCCGATGTAGGACAGGTGCGGCACTTTCGCGCCTGCGCCGATGTCCGAGTTCTTGATCTCCACGAACGTCCCCGCCTTGGCGCCGCGACGCAGCGTCGCATCCGGGCGCAGGTAGGCAAAGGGACCGACGACCGCGCCGTCCTCCAGCAGGCAGTCGACCAGATAGGAGTGCTTGACCGTGCAGCCCGCGCCGATCCGCGTGCGGCCCTTGATCGTCGTAAACGGCTCGATCGCCGTGTCCTGGCCGATCTGCACGTCGACGTCGATCACCGTCGCCTGCGGGTCGACGATTTCCACGCCGGCGAGCATGTGGCGGCGGTGGATCGCCTGCTGCGCGAGCCGGCGCGCGTGCGCCAGGGCGACGCGGTCGTTGACGCCGAGCATCAGCGCCTGGTCCTCGAACACGTGCGCCGCGACCGTGGCCCCGTCGCCGCGCAGCACGTCGAGCACCTGCGGCAGGTACAGCTCGCCCTGCGCGTTGTCGGCGCTCAGGCGTGGCAGCGCGGCGCGCAGTGCCGCTGCCTGAAAGGCGTAGATGCCCGCGTTGACCTCGCGGATCTGCAGGTCCTCGTCGGTCGCTTCGCCGCTGGTCTTGGTCTCGACCACGCGCACGACCGCCCCGGCCTCGTCGCGTACCACGCGCCCGTAGCCGCTCGGGTCGTCGAGCATGCACGTCACCATCGTCGCCGCCGCGCCGGAGCGCTCGTGGGCCTCTGCCAGCTGCGCGATCGCCTCCGCGCTGAGCAGCGGCACGTCGCCGCTGAGCACCAGCACCGAGCCCTCCTGATCGACGGAGGAGCCCGCGTCGAGATGGGCGATCGCCGCCGCCGCCGCGCCGCCCGTTCCGTCGGCGAGCGGCTGCACGGCCAGCTCCACGCCCTCGGGCAGCACAGCCTCCAGCGCCCGCTCGGGGGAGTCGACGACGACCACGCGCCCGGCGCCCGCGGCCAGCGCGGCGCGCACCGGCCACAGCACCATCGGCAGGCCGCACAGCTCGTGCAGCACCTTCGGCGTGCGCGAGCGCATGCGCGTGCCCTGGCCCGCGGCGAGGATCAGGACGGTTGGTGGCACCGAAGGGATCCTAGACGCTCGTCATCAGCCGGGAATGTGCTCTGCGCTGCAGCTGGGGGGCAGGGATTCGAACCCCGATTCTCAGGACCAAAACCTGATGTCCTGCCATTGGACGACCCCCCAGGGAGCGGCCCGCCCATTATGGCGTGGACGTGATAGCCCCGCGAGCTCTATCGGCACCACGACGCAGGGCTTCAATGTCCTGCCGGCGACCTGAGATCCAGCGGCGACCGCGCGCATCGCACGAATAAAACCCATCAAAACGGGTTAGTAACGTTGCGATCTGAAGGTTCTGCAAAGATTCTTGCACTTGCGCCGGGGAGCCACAACAGCAAGGAAGCGAGTCGGCGCCCCGCTTGCGGCAGCGCTGCTCGTCGTCCTGCTCGCGCTCGCCTCTCCCGCCCCCAGCCTCGCCGTCAGCGCACGCGCGAGCGCGTCGGCGAGCGCCTGTCCGGGCGCCGGCGCGGTCCCCGACGGGCGCAACGCGGCGCTTGTCGACGCCGCCACGCTGTGCCTGATGAACCAGCTGCGCAACGCCCGCCGGCTGCCCTCACTGCGTATCAACAGCGCGCTCGCGAGGATCGCCTCCGGCCAGGCCAACGACATGGTCCGCGGGCACTACTTCGCCGACCAGAGCATCACCGGGCAGTCGCCGCTCTCGCGCATCATCGCCTCCGGCTACGCGCACCCCGCCAGCGTGCGCCTGCTAACCGCCCAGAACATCGGCTGCGGCACCGGCCCGCATGCGACCCCCGCCGGCATCGTCGATGCCTGGATGCACTCGCCGCCGCATCGGCGCATCATGCTCACTGGCGCCTACCGCGATGTTGGCATCGGCGCGGCAGCGTCGGTCCCCTTCGGGATCAGCTCGCGCTGGCTCGGCGGCACCTACGCCGTCGAGTTCGGCACGCGCGGGCGCTAGCCGCGACGGGGCCGCCCGCCGGCAGCTAGGACCCGCGGCCCGAGCGGCGCGGCACCCGCCCGCCTTCGGCGCCCGCCTCCGAGGCCGGGCCGCCGGCCGAGGAGATGCCCAGCACGCGCATCGCCTACAGCCCCAGGCTCAGCTTCTCGCGGCCGTCGCTGGAGCTGACGTCGTGCCCGGACAGATCGCGCACGCGCTCCAGGCGGTAGTAGATCGTGTGCCGGTGGGTGAACAGGCGCTGGGCCGTCCCGGCCACGTTGCCGTCCGCCTCCAAGAACGCCTCCAGCGTGCGCACGAGCTCGGTCTCGTACTGCTCGTCGTAGGCAACCAGCGGCTCGACCGTCTCGTCATAGTAGCGCTGCAGCTCGCTCGGGTTCTCGCTCATCGCCGACAGCAGCAGCCGGTAGGCGCCCGTCTGCTCGAACGCCAGCGCAGTGCCGTCGCCCGAGCCCTGCGCGACGTTCGCCGCCAGCAGCGCCTCGCTCGCCGCGCGCGGCAGGTCCGCCGGATCCTCGGTGATCCGGCTGCGTCCGAGCGCGAACGTGTAACCGGCCAGGCCTGCCTCCATCTCGCGCAGGACGCCGTCCGCCGCGCGCGCCGCAGTCGGCTCGTCGCCTCCCGGTATCAGCAGCAGCACCTCGGCGCCGACAATCCCGTCGCGTTCGGAGAGCGCCGCGATCGAGCGGCTGGAGGCCGCGCGAGCCCCGCGCTCGGCCACCGCCCGGACCCGCCCGCGCCAGCCCTCGTCGGTCGGCGTCTGCGGGTGCGCGCGCGCGACGATCATGCTGGCGCCGTCCTGCACGTCAAGCGACAGCTCCTTGCAGCGCTCTAGCAGCTCATCGCGCTCGGTCAACTCCCGCGAGAGCACCGCGCGCAGGAAGTCGGCCGCCACCGACTCCGACGCCCGCTCGGGAGCGCGGACTCGCTCGACCTCCGAGGCGATCATCGTCGCCAGCAGCCGCTGCATCGACGCGCTCGGCTCTGTTTTCGCGCGCATGTGCAGCGCGCCCACGACCGTGTCCGCGACGCGCAGCGGGATGCTCGTCACGCCCTCGCCCTGCGACAGCAGCGCGCGCTCCTCGGCCGGCGACCTGGCGGCCACGGCGAGCGTCGCGCCCCAGGCGTCGCTGACCGCCAGGCTCGCCTCCAGCGCCCGCGAGGCCGCGCGCACGACCTCCGGTAGGCCCGCGCCGGACTCGACCGCCTCGGTGATCGCGTCCAGCGCCGCGTAGTCGGACATCGCGGGCTAACCCCAGAAGTAGACGAAGGCGAGCGCGGCGCCCACGCCGATGCCCACGAGGACGGCGAGCACGTAGAGCGTCAGGACGGTCGCGGCCACCCGCTGCCACAGGCGTGTGTAGGCCGTCCACGCGGGCACCAGGATCAGGCCCGCATACAGCGCCAGGCCGAATGTTCCGGCGCAGACCGCGACGAGCTCGTTGATGGTGGTTCTGCTCATACCGTTCTCTGGGGCGAGATTGTGACGCACGCGGCCGTCGATCGCACGGCGCAGGGCCTCCCCCGATGCCGTTCGCCGGCGCCGGCGCGCGAGCCCGCGCGGGCTCGGCCCGGGACTAGGCAGCCGCCCTGGCCTGCGCGTAAGCCGCGCCGACCGATTTCGCCCCGATCGGCTGTGGCACGCGCCCGGCCAGTGCAGCGGCGGCCCGCTCGGCGCGCCCGACCGGGTTGGCATGGCCGAACAGCCCGACCACCGTCGGCCCCGAGCCGCTGACGAGCGTCTCGTCGGCCCCCGCCGCGCGCATCTCGCCCAACGTGTCGGCGATCGCCGACGACAGCGAGACCGCCGCCGCCTGCAGATCGTTGTGCAGCAGCTCGCGCGCCGCCGGCAGCGGCGCGCCGAGCTCCAGCGCATGGCGCAGTTGCTCGTGGCGCTGGTTCAGTTCGCGGCGCTCGCGCGCCAGGCCGAGCTGGTCGGACTCGCCGTAGACGTCGGCCGTGGAGAGCTGCGCCGCCGATGCGAGCACGAGCAGCTCCAGCGACGGAAAGGGGTCGGGCAGCGCGTGCAGCAGCTCGCCCGCGCCGCTCGCCAGCCAGCGTCCCGGCGAGACCTGCGCAGGGACGTCCGCGCCGAGCGCCGCAGCGAGCTCGCGCAGCAACGGCTCGTCGCCGAGCCCCGACGCCAGGCGCGCAAGGCGCAGCGCAGCGGCGGCGTCAGCCGAGCCGCCGCCCAGGCCGGCTGCCACCGGGATGCGCTTGTCGATGCGCAGCTGCAGCGGCGGCGCCCGCCAGCCGGTCGCCGCGCGAAAGGCCTCCAGCGCGCGTGCGGCGAGGTTCTCCTGCGGTGCGCCCGGGACGCCCGGGCAGACGATCTCATCGCGCTCGGCCCCCGGCGCCGCCTCCTGCAGGCTCAGCTCGTCGGCGAGCGAGATCGACTGCATCACCGTGACCAGCTCGTGGCGGCCGTCGCTCTGGCGCCTGGGGCCGAGGAACAGCCCGAGGTTGACCTTCGCCGGCGCCAGCGCGCGATAGGCGCCGAGCTCGCTCACAGCTCGAGCGCGATCGCGAGCGCCCGGAACTCCTCCGGCGCGAGGCGCTCGGCGCGCACGTCGGCGGGAACGCCGAGCTCGTGCAGGGCGCCGCGCACCTGCTCGCGCGAGCGCCCCGGCGCGCCGCCCGACAAGGCCAGCGAGCCGACCAGCGTCTTGCGCCGATGCGCGAAGCTACCGGCGACGAGCGCGCGCAGCGCCGGCGACGTCGCCGCGACGCCGGTCGGCTGCTCGCGCCGGCGCAGGCCGACGAGCACCGAGTCGACGTTCGGCACCGGGTAAAACACCGTGCGCGGGATCGCGCGCAGAACGCTCACCTCGCAGGCCAGCTGCGCGAGCACCGACGGCGTGCCGTACTCGCCGCCGCCCGGCGACGCCGCCAGGCGCTCGCCAACCTCGCGCTGGGCCATCGCCACCCAGCTGCGAACGCCCTGGAGCACTTCGATCGTGCGCAGGATCGCCGGCGCGGCGATGCCGTAGGGCAGGTTCGCGACGACCTTCGTCGGCGCCGGCGACAGCGCGCCGAGATCGATCCTCATCGCGTCGCCCCAGTGGACGCTGACGTTCTCGTGCGCGCCGGTCGCATCGTGCAGCGCCTCGCGCAGGCGCTCGTCGATCTCCACCACGTGCACGTGCGCCACGCGCTCGGCGAGGTGCTCGCTGAGCACACCCAGGCCGCCGCCGATCTCCAGCACCACGTCCTCGCCTTCGAGCTCCGCCGCGCGCTCGATCACGCCGAGGATGTTCGAGTCGACGAGGAAGTTCTGCCCCAGCTCGCGGCTCGGGCGCACGCCGAACTGGCGCATCCGCCGCAGGCTCGGCTGGACGGGGGCATCGGACACGGTGGCCATCACCAGCCGAACAAGGCCGCCGCGTTGCGCTCCACCGCGGCGCCCAGCTCCCGCGCGCTCACGCCGCGCAGCTCCGCCAGGAAGGCGAGCGTGTGCGCGACGAACGCCGGCTGGTTGCGCTGCTTGCGCACGACCTGCGGCGTCAGGTAAGGGGCGTCGGTCTCCACCAGCAGGCGGTCCTCGGGGACCAGCTTGGCCGCCTCGCCCAGATCCTGTGCGCTCTTGTATGTGACGTTGCCGGCGAACGAGATCGCATAGCCCCGCTGTAGGCACTCGCCCAGGCGCTCGGGCATCGAGAAGCAGTGCATGATCACTGCGACCCCGTCCGCTTCGCCGGAGAGCTGCGCAAGCGTCTCGGCCTCGGCCGCGCGCGAGTGGATCACCAGCGGCTTGCCCGTCTCGCGCGCCAGCTCGATCTGCGCGGCGAACGCCCGCTCCTGGTCGGCGCGCGGCGCGCCCTCGCGGTAGAAGTCCAGGCCCGTCTCGCCGATCGCCAGGCAGCGCTCGTGTTCGGCCAGCGCGCGCAGCTCGGCCAGGTCGGCGCCGTCAAAGCCCTTCGCCGCGTTCGGGTGTCGCCCGATCGCCGCGTAGACCTGGGGGAACGCCTCCGCCGCGGCAAGCGCCGCTCGGCACGAGGCGCCGTCGATGCCGACCGTCAGGATCCGCGTAACGCCGGCCGCCGCCGCCGCCGCGACCAGCTCGCTGTCCGGCGGCTCGCACAGCTCGAGATGGGTGTGCGAGTCGATCACGCGTCCGCGCCCTCGTCGAGCTCGCGCTCTGGGCGGTCCTTCGGAAACAGTGGTTGCAGCGGCTCGACCTGCTCGATCCCGCCCATGCCGAGCGCCGCGCCGGCGAGCGACAGGCTGGGCGCGCCGAGCGCTGCCAGCAGCCGCTCGCAGCTCGCCGGAAGATACGGCCACAGCAGCACGGTCACGCAGCGGATGCCCTCGGCGAGCGTGCGCAGGACGCGGTCGAGATCGCCGGCGCGAGCGTCGTCCTTTGCGAGCTGCCACGGCGCCTGCTCCTCGACGTAGCGGTTCAGGCGCCGCACGCGCTGCCAGATCTCCTCGAGCGCGACCGTCAGCTCGGCCCGGTCGAGGCACTCCGAGACGCGCTCGGCGAGACCGAAGAAATCCTCGCGCAGCGCCGCGTCGACCTCGCCGGGCGCAATCGTTCCGTCGCGGTAGCGCTCGATCATCGCGATCGTGCGGCTGGCGAGGTTGCCCAGCTCGTTGGCCAACTCGCTCTCGTAGCGCTGCTCGAAGGCCGCCGTCGAGACCGAACCGTCCTGCCCGAGCGGCACATCGCGCATCAGGTAGAAGCGCAGCGCGTCGGCGCCGAAGCGCTCGATCACGGCGAACGGGTCGAGCACGTTGCCTAGCGACTTGCTCATCTTCTCGCCGTCCATCAGCAGAAAGCCGTGCACGAACACGTGCTCGGGCAGCTCCAGCCCGGCGGCCATCAGCAGCGCCGGCCAGTACACCGTGTGAAAGCGCAGGATGTCCTTGCCGATCAGGTGATACGTCGGCGGCCAGAAGACCTCCGTGAGGTCCGCGGCCGGGTCCACACCCGAGGGCGCCGGGGCGTAAGACAGCGCGCTGTAGTAGTTCAGCAGCGCGTCGAACCACACGTAGAAGACGTGCCCCGAGTCCCAGGGCACCGGCACGCCCCACGTCAGCTTGTGGCGTGTCAGCGGCACATCGCGCAGGCCCGAGCGGATGAATGACAGCGCCTCGTTGTAACGCGTGCGCGGCGCGACGAAGTCCTCGCGCTCGGCGTACAGCGCC
>JAXDGQ010000285.1:0-5616 GCA_034664965.1 Solirubrobacteraceae bacterium
GGTAGCCCGTCGCTGACGCGGTCGGTGAAGCTCGCCGGGCGCTTCTCCAGAAACGCGGTGACCCCCTCGGCGGCGTCGGCGGACTGGCCGCGCGCGAGCATGCCGCGGGAGTCGGCGCGGTGCGCGAGCATCGGATGCTCGGCACCGAGCATCCGCCACATCATCTGCCGCGCCAGCGCCACCGATACGGGCGCGGCGTTGTCGGCGATCTCCCGCGCCAGCGCCCGGGCGGCGGGCAACAGCTCATCGGCGCTGTGCAGGCTGCGAAACAGGCCGGCATCGAGGCCCTCCTGCGCTGAGAACACGCGGCCCGTGGAAACCCACTCCATCGCGCGGCTGATGCCGACGACGCGCGGCAGGAACCAGCTGGAACATGCCTCGGGGACGATGCCGCGGCGCGCGAAGACGAAGCCCATACGGGCATCGTCCGCGGCCAGGCGCACGTCCATCGGCAGCGTCATGGTCGCGCCGACGCCGACCGCTGGGCCGTTGATCGCGCCGATCACGGGCTTGGTCGAGGCGAACATGCGCAGCGTGAACTGTCCGCCGTTGTCGCGCGGCACGTCGCCGCCGGCCTGCGACAGCAGCGAGGCATCGCCCGCGCGGGCGCGGTAATCGAACGTCTCGCTCCCGGCGGCAAGATCGGCGCCCGCGCAGTAGCCGCGGCCGGCTCCGGTCATGATGATCGCTCGCACCTCGTCGTCGGCGTCGGCCCGGTCGAAGGCCTCGATCAGCTCGCGACCCATGGTGGCCGTCCACGCGTTCAGGCGCTCGGGGCGGTTCAGCGTGATCGTGAGGATGCCGTCGGCGACCTCGGTCGTGATCTGCTCGAAGGCCACGGCTAAGCGACGCCGCTGAGCGCCGGACGGCGATCGACCCACGGCAGCGCCTGCTCGAGCTGCGCGGACAGTCCGATCAGCGTGGCCTCGTCCCACGGGCCCCCGGTGAGCTGCACGCCGACGGGAACGCCGTCGTCGGTGAGGTGCAGCGGCAGGCTGACGGCTGGCAGCCCGGTGACGTTTCCGAACGCCGTGAAGGAGACGCTCGCGACGACGTCGAGCACGGGCGCCTCCGGCGCGGCGTGCTGCGCGGCGAGGATCGCTCCGGCCTGCGGCGGCAGGATCGCCGAGGTGGGCGTGAGGAGAACGTCGAAGTCGCGCCCCCAGCGCGCGACCTCCTGGCGGCTGAGCAACTCGAGCGTGCGGGCGGCTAGCACGTACTCATAGGCGCCCGTCTCGCTGCTGGACTTGCGCTGGTGAACGATATGGGGCTCCGTCGCAGACCAGTCGACGCCCTCGTAGTCGGCCAGACCGCCCTGTGTGAGCACGATGAACGACGGAATCATCTCCTCGGAGACAGTCGGCACCTCGACCTCCTCCACGAGGTGGCCGAGCCCCTCCAGCGCGACGGCGGTCGCACGCGCAGCCGCGACGCAGGCCTCGTCGGTGGGAATGCCCAGCGGAGCCGAGGCCATCAGCCCGATGCGCAACTGCCCTGGCGCCGGCTGGATGTCCGCAAAGAACGGGCGAGCCGGCGCGGGAGCGTTGTACCAGGCCGCGCGATCGAACTTGGCGATCGTGTCGAGCACGGCGGCGGAGTCGGCCACCGTGCGGGCCACGACCCCCTCGACGACCGCGCCGAGCCAGCTCTGTGCCAGGCGCGGCACGCGTCCGCGGCTCGGCTTCAGGCCGACCAGCCCGCAGTAGGAGGCGGGGATGCGGATCGAGCCGCCGCCGTCGTTGGCGTGCGCGATCGGGAACATGCCGCCGGCGACGGCGGCCGCGGCCCCGCCGCTGGAGCCGCCCGGCGAGCGCTCTGTGTCCCACGGGTTTCGGCTGATCCCGTAGCGGCTGTTCTCGGCCGCGGTGATCACACCGAACGCCGGCGTGTTGGTGCGCCCGCAAAGGACGAAGCCCGCCTCCACGAGTGCGTCGACCACCAGCTCGCTGTGCTCGCTGGGGCCCTCGGGCGCGCCGTGCGAGCCGTAGGTCACCGGCCACCCGGCCACCGGGGTCAAGTCCTTGATCGGAAGTGGGACGCCCAAAAACGGCGCGTCGTCGCCGTCGCCGAGGCGGCGGTCGGCCGCGGCCGCGGCCCTGCGCGCCTCGTCGTCGTCGCGCCAGGTGACGGCGTTCAGCTCGGGGTTGCGCTCGTCCACCGCGGCGAGGCACCGGTCGAGCAGCTCGACGGCTGAGATCTCTCTCGAACGCAGTGCCGCGGCGAGCTCGAGCGCCGAGGAGGAGGGACCAAGCGGCTCCATGCCGCGACCATACCAGCGCATGAGATCGCCGGAGCGGAGCCGGCTCGGCCGCGTTCGCGCGTCGCCCGCCGTGCCCCGTCAGGCGCTCAACTGCAGCACGGAGCGGATGCCGTCCTGGGCCTCCATCAGCTCGAAGGCGCGGTTGACCTGCTCCAGCGGCATGCGGTGGGAGATGAAGGGGTCGACGTCGATCTCGCCGCGCAGGTAGAGCTCGACCAGCTCGGGGACCTGATCGCGGCCCTTGACCCCGCCGAAGGACGAGCCGCACACGCGGCGCCCGGTGATCAGCAGGCGCGGGACGACATCGAGCGTCTCGCCCTTGCCGGCGACGCCGGCCACCGTGCACAGCCCCCAGCCCATGCGCGCCGCTTCCACGGCCTGGCGCATCACCGCCACGAGGCCGGTCGCCTCGAAGGTGTAGTCCGCGCCGAAGCCGTCGGTGGCCTCGAGCACGCGCTCGACGGTGTGATCGTCGGCAATCCAGCAGTCGCTCGCGCCCTGGCCCCGCGCGAGCTCCAGCCGCTGCTCGGAGAGGTCGACGCAGATGATCCGCTCGGCATCCTGCAGGCGGCACCCGGCGACCGCGCCGAGCCCGACCATGCCGGCACCGAACACAACGCAGGTCGAGCCCGCCTGCACGGCAGCGGTGTTCATGGCGGCTCCCAAGCCTGTCGAGAGCCCGCATGCAAACAGGCACGCACGGTCCAGGGGCGCTTCGCGGTTGACCTTTGCCAGTGCGATCTCGGGGATCACCGCGTACTCGGCGAACGTGGAGGTGCCCATGAAATGCCTGATCGGCTCGCCCGCGAGCGACAGCCGCGTGCTCCCGTCGGGGAGGTAGCCGTTGTTCTGCTGCTCGCGAATCGCCAGGCACAGGTTCGTACGGGGGCTCTGGCAGTGGATGCACTCGCGGCACTGGGGCGAGAACAGCGTCACGACGTGGTCTCCGAGCGCCAGATCGCCGACGCCCTCGCCGACGGCCTCGACGACCCCTGCGCCCTCGTGCCCGAGCACCGTCGGGGCGTATCCGGAGGGATCGACACCCGAAGCCGTGTACAGATCGGTGTGACACACGCCGCAGGCGACCAGCCGAACGAGCACCTCGCCCTTACGCGGGGGGGCGAGGTCGAGCTCCTGCACGACCAGCGGTCGGGCGAAACGCTCCAGCAGCGCCGCGCGGATCTTCACGTCGCCGCCTTGCAGGCGAGATCGATCCGGATGGCCGCGGTGCTCACGGCACCCAAGACTCTGCCAATGGTGTGACCTGCAGCTCGTGCGTGGCCGCGCGCGGGCCCTGCTGGGCGAGGTACAGCACGGCCTCGGCGAGACCGCGTGGATCGGCCAGCGCATCGCGCGACGCGCCGGGCCGGGAGGGGCCGCTCAGCGGCTCGATGCCGGCGTCGACGATCAGCAATGCCACGTGGATGCCGCGCGGGCGAAGCTCGAGCGCCGCCGCCTGTGTGATCGCACGAACGCCGAACGCGCCGGCCGCCCACAGACCGCGGCCGGGCATGGCCCGCCGGGCCGAACCGCCGGTGACCTGGATCAACGTCGCCGTGGCGTCCTGCGTCACTAGATAGCCGGCGGCCCCGGAAAGGAAGCTGAAGGCCGAGCGCGCGGGCGCGGCGGCCCACGCGTCAAAGGCCTCGGCCGCGGCCTCGGCCATCGGCCCTCCGCCGAAGGGCCCGCTTCGGGAGCCGCCATAGGCCGACGCGGCGTTGACCACGAGATCGATCCGCCCGTGCGCGTCGACGGTCTGGGCGATCGCCTCGCGTACGCTGGCCTGGTCGGTGACGTCGGCCTTCAGCGCGAGCGCGCCTGCGGCGCTGACGCCCTGCAGCGTCTGCTGCGAGCGCGCCGCGCCCGCGACCTCCCAGCCTTGCTCGACGAGCAGCTCGATGGTCGCTTTGCCGAGGTTGCGCGCGCCGAAGATCAGGGCGCTTGGACGCGGTTGCGTTGGCTCGGTCATCGCGGTCCTCCTCGGCGCGTTCAGCGGGCGACTGGCTGAGGACTCATCGGAGTCCGCCGCCCACCGCTGATCGTATTGCGTGGCGGCTGCGAGGCGCGCGTCATGCGCCCAGCGCGAACAGCGGCCAGCGACCGGGCACGCCTTTGAGCTCGTGAAAGCCGCGATCCTCGAAGTTGAACGGGCCGCCTACGACCGTGCCGAAGACGGTGCCCGAGACGAGCACCTCGCCCGGGCCCGCGAGGCCGCTGACGCGCGACGCGAGGTGGACCGCCATGCCGCCCACGTCGTCTCCGATCAGCTCGCACTCGCCGGTGTGCATTCCCACGCGGACCTCGATCCCCAGCTCGCGCGCGCACTCGGTGATCGACAGCGCGCAGCGCAGTGCACGCGACGGGGGACCGTCGAACGTCGCGAGGAAGCCGTCGCCGACGGTCTTGACCTCGCGACCGTCAAAGCGGTGCAGCTCCTTGCGCACCTCCTCGTCGTGGCGGGCGAGCAGGTCGCGCCAGCGCCCGTCGCCCAGCTCGGCAGCGCGCGCCGTCGCGTCGACGATGTCCGTGAACATCACCGTCAGCAGCGCACGCGCGATCTCGCCGCCGCCGCGTCCGCCCGTGAGGAACTCCTGTATCTCTTCCAGGATCGCCTCGCTGTCGCCAACGAACGGGAAGGAGTCGACACCCTCCAGCTCGACGTAGCGCGCGCCTGGGATGTGCTGGGCCAGGTAGCGCGAGTGGCGAACGTCCCACACCAGCTCCGCCGGGCGGTGCATGACGAGCGTGGGCACGCGAATGCGCGGAAGCACGTCGCGCACGTCCAGATCGACCATCGCGCGCGAGATGATGCGCGCCTCGCTCGGGCTGGCCGACAGCCGCTGCATGCGCGCGAACCACGCGCTCAGCGTGGCATCACCCGCCATCGACGGCGCCCACAGCGACATCCACGGGTTGTCGGCTGCTCCCCACGAGGAGATGTTGCGCTCTGTCAGCTCTTCGCGCTGCTCGGCGGTCATCGCCCACTCGTAGTCAGGAGCCCAGGACGTCCGCGAGACCGATGCATACATCACCAGAGCGCCGATCCGCTCGGGATGATCGGCGGCGAGTTGTGCGCCGACGAGGCCGCCCACCGAGTAGGTGAGCAGCGCGGCGCGTTCGCTGCCGGCGGCATCGAGCACGGCGAGCACGTCCTTGGCCTCCTGCTCCAGCGTGAACTCCTCCAGCACGCGGTCGGACAGCCCGGTGCCGCGGCTGTCGAAGAGGATCAGCCGGCCGAGCGCGGCTAGCCGCTCGAGGAAGCGGCGCTGCGCAGGTGCCTCCCAGAGGGCCTCCACCTGCGAGATCCAGCCCGGCAGGAAGAGCAGATCGACCGGTCCGTCGCCGACCACCTGGTA
>JAXDGQ010000286.1:0-7945 GCA_034664965.1 Solirubrobacteraceae bacterium
GCCTCACCCGTCGATGCGAGCGCCGAACAGAAGCCGCCGTGCGAAGCGCTGATGGTCGACGTGAAGATGACCGAGACCGACCTTCCCTGGTACTGGCGCGCAATCTCGAGCGTTCCCTACATCAACGCGCACGCTCGCGTTGAAATCCTCAAGCAGACGAACGCGACGAAAGTCGAGCCGCTCGCCGTCGCCGAGACCGCCCCGGTTGCCGCCGCGGCGTACTTCGTCGACGAGGACACCAAAACCGTACTCAAGAAGGCGGTGCTCTCGGACTTGGGGCCCAACAGCGAAGGCCAAGAGGTCTGGAGCAACCCGGCCGCCCCGCTCGAACTGGCGATCACGCACCCCCACATCGGCGTCGTCATCGCGCTCAGCGGGAACAAAAGCGACACCACGTGCGGCGATCCGATCGTACTCTGCTTCGGCCGCAAAACGGCCAACGAAGAACCGACCGCCACAGCGGCCGAACCGGTGCTGCACATCGCCGGGTATGCCAACGCGGGGACCGGAACCCTCGCCGCCCCGCTGGCGCGGCAAGTCACGCTCTCGAGCGCCACCTGCACGGACGGCTACTTCTCCAACGCGGCAGCCACCTGTACGTTCGCCGTCGCGGCGAAGGTCGACTACAACAGCGCGATCACCAAAGGCGTGACGGTGACGCCCGTCGTGAAAGGGACCGTCGGGTCCGCGATGACCTTCAATGCGGGCTCCGGCCTGTGGACTGGTACAGCCGCGCTGCCGCCCGGCACTGGCTCCAACGAAGTCAGCCTTCTCGTCAAGTGCAAACTGGAAGCGACCTCCGCCTGTCCGGCCAAAGCCACCGAAGCTACAGCCAAAGGCGTGCACCGCATCTATGCCGCGAGCGAAACGCGCACGGGATCGATCAAGGGCGCCTGGATCTCCGAGGTGGGCGGCCTGCCGCAGGACGCCAATTCCTACGAGGTCTGCGAGGCGCAGAACGGCAACAGCTGCACGCACAAATTGGTCGTCACCGTCGACGTCGCCGGCAGCCTCTCAAACGCCGCCGGCTTTGGCGATGCCCTGCGCCAGCTGAAGTTCGAAGGCAACCACGGCGTCATCGTCGGCTGCCCGCCGACGACGGCCGGCGAAAGCGCGAGCGAATATCGCGATCACCTCGCCCATGGCTGTCCAGGTACCTACGCGCTCAACACCGCAGATCCGGCCTGTACCGGCACCACCGAACCATTCGATTGCCTGAAGGTCGGCACCAACGGCAAAAAAACGGGGGCCCTGAGCGGAATCAATGAACGGATCGAAGAAAAGCCGGGCACCCACTTCTACTGCGCCAACAACTGGCAGAACAACAACAACGGAGGGGTTCCGGTGATCCCCAAAGACGACTCGCGCATCGTTGAAGTCTTCATCATGCCCTACGGCAGTGTCAACGAAGCCGGACAGGCAGTCCTGGCGTCAGGTCAGGTGCCGATCCAGGACTTCGCAGCCTTCTACGTCACCGGCTTTCCCGGCGACAAATGCAAAAGCGACCCGAGCACCGGCAATGCCGAAATCGTCGGGCACTTCATCAAGTACATCAACACACTAAACAACGGCGGCGGACAGAAATGCGTTCTCAGCTCCCTCGGGGCCTGCGTCGCCGTCCTCACCAGATAAGGAGCAGAAAAAGTGGAGCTCACAGGCAAGAACTACACGCGCAACGATTGGCGCAAGGCACTGGCCACGCGCCGAGGCACCATCGTGGTGGCGGCCGTGTGCGCGTTGGTGGCGGCCGGGATCCTCCTGCTCGCCATGAACCGCTACCGCCACAACGTCGACACCAGCGGCAATCAGGAGACAGTGTTCGTGGCCAGCGGCCTGATCCAGAAGGGCACGCCCGGCGACGCGATCGCCAGCGGGCAGCTGTTCAAGCCGACGTCGGTCGCCGTCAAGCAGGTCAGCACTGGCGCGATCGCGGACGCCGCGCAGCTGCACGGAAAGGTCGCAGCGGCGGACATCTACCCCGGCCAGCAACTAACCGCGGCGGCCTTCACGGCCAACGGCGGCCTGGCGGCCAAGCTCGCTCCGAATCAGCGTGCGATGACCGTCACCCTCGACCAGTCGCACGGAATGGTGGGACAGGTCCACGCCGGCGACCACGTCGACGTCTATGCGGGCATCAATCTCAACGGCACCGGTCGCAGCGAACCCGCCTTGCGGCTGCTGATGACCAACGTGCAGGTGCTCCAGGCAGGCCCGGGCACCAGCGGCGGCCTGGGCGCATCGCAGAACCCGTCCAGCTCCTTCGCCAACGTGACACTGAACGTCGGCGGCAGCCAGGCCGGAGCGCTCGCCTACGCGTCTGACAACGGCAAGGTATGGCTCGTGCTTCGCCCGGCGAATGCCGCGACGGACACGCAGTCGTCGGCGATCACCGCTCAGTCGCTGCTGCTCGGCAGCAAGCCGGTGTCCGCCGGGGGTGCGAAATGATCCCGGCGGCGCGCGCGCGCGTCGTCCTCGACGACAGAGTCGACCGGGCAGTTGTCGAGAACCTGCTCACCTCCAGCCCTCAGCTGCACGTCGCCGACTATGTCGACCTGCGGGAGGACGAGCGATCCAATGGCGACGCGGGCGATGCGTTGATCGTCGCCTGCGCCGCTTTCACTCCGGCGGTGAAGGACTACGTCGCGGCCGCGCGGCGCCTGCATCCGGAGCGGGCAGTGGTGATCGTGTGCACGGCCGAGACCAACGGCTACGTCACCGATGCGATCGAGGCCGGCGTCGATGACATCATCACCCTCCCAGCGGACGGCGATCCGCGCGTGGCGCAGGCCATGTCACATCAGGTCGCGTTCACCGTGGAGAAGGCGATGGCGCGCCGCCGCGGGGAGCGGGCGGTCACCGCGCAGAAGCTCGGGCGCATGATCTGCGTGCTCGGTCTGAAGGGCGGCAGCGGCAAGACGCTGACGGCCTCCAACCTCGCGGTGTCACTGGCCGATGCCGGGCACAGCGTCGCGATCGTCGACCTCGACCTGCAGTTCGGGGACGTCGGCCTCACGCTGGGCATGAGCCCAGAGCGCACGCTGTATGACCTCGTGCGCTCAGGCGGCTCCATGGACGCTGAGAAGCTCGGCGATTTCCTGACCGACCACCCCTCGGGTATCCGGGCGCTGCTGGCGCCGGCGCGACCCGATCAAGCCGGCGTCGTGACTCCGGCTTTCCTGAAGGACCTCTATCCGCTGCTGCGCGCGACACACGACTTCGTGATCGTCGACACGCCGCCGAGCTTCACCCCAGAGGTGATCGGGGCGGTCGACGCTTCGACGGAGGTCTGCATGGTGGCGATGCTGGACTCGCTGTCGTTGAAGAACAGCAAGCTCGGGCTCGAGACGCTCGAGCTGATGGACTATGCGGGCCCGGTGCGTCTCGTGCTCAACCGCGCCGACTCCAATGTGGGCATCTCGCGTGAGGATGTGGTTGCGATCATCGGCCGATCACCCGACATGCTCGTCCCGTCTGACCGCAACGTCACCCGCTCGGTCAATCAGGGCGAACCGATCGCCCTGCTGCATCGCCGTTCGGACGCGGCTCGGGCGTTTCACGCGCTGGCCGGCATGTACATCGCCGAGCAGCAACCGACCGGTTCACCGACGCGAAAGCGCCGTCGCAGCATCTTGCGTCGACGCGGTAGGAGTCTGTGATGGAGCTGCACGAGCGTCTTTCATCCACTCCCACCGGCGAGGAGTCACAGCGCCTGCAAGATCCCTTCGCGGACGTCAAGAACCGCATCCATCTCTCGGTTATCGAGGACCTTGGGCGTCAGCTCTTCACCGACGACATCGACCCGTCGGAGCTGCGGCCGAAGGTCGTCGAGGAGATCCGCGCGCGGCTGGCGTTGGAGACCGGCATCTCGCGAGAGGATCGCGAGCGCCTGGTCGACGAGTTGATCGATGACATCTTGGGCCACGGGCCCCTCGAGCGCCTGCTGGCCGATGACACGGTGTCGGAGATCATGGTCAATGCTCCAGGCGACGTCTGGATCGAGCGCGAGGGGATGCTGCACAGGACGACCGTGAAATTCAGCGACGAGTCCCAGCTGAGGCGCATCATCAACAAGATGGTCGCCGAGGTGGGCCGGCGGATCGACGAGGCCCAGCCGATGGTGGACGCGCGGCTTCCCGACGGAAGCCGCATCAATGCGGTGATCCCGCCGCTGTCGCTGTCCGGCGCGCTTTTGACGATTCGCAAGTTCGGCGCCGAGCGTCTCGACATCGACACGCTCGTGCGTATCGGCACGCTGACGCCCGAGACCGCCGACCTGCTGCGCCGTTGCGTCGAGGCTCGTCTGAACATCCTGATCTCCGGAGGCACGGGCACCGGCAAGACCACCCTGCTGAACGCCATGTCCTCCGCGATCCCCGACTCGGAGCGTATCGTGACGATCGAGGACGCGGCCGAGCTGCGCCTCGCGCAGCGTCACGTGCTGCGCCTGGAGTGCCGGCCGAAGAACATCGAGGGCGAAGGCGAGGTCGCGATCCGCGACCTCCTGCGAAACACGCTGCGCATGCGCCCAGATCGAATCGTCGTCGGCGAGGTGCGCGGAGCCGAGACGCTGGACATGCTCCAGGCGATGAACACCGGCCACGACGGCTCCCTCTCGACGGTCCACGCCAACTCCCCCCGCGATGCCCTGGCCCGCATCGAGACGATGGTGCTGATGGCCGGTTATGACCTGCCGCTGCGCGCGATCCGCCAGCAGGCCGCGTCGGCGCTCGACCTGATCATCCAGCTCGAGCGCGTTCACGATGGGTCGCGCAAGGTCATGTCGATCACCGAGGTACAGCGCATGGAGTCCGACGTGATCACGCTGCAGGAGCTCTATCGCTTCAAGGTCGACGCGGTCGAGTCCGATCGCGCGGTGGTGGGTCAGCTCACGAGCACCGGCCTGCGACCGGGCTTCTTGGAGAAGTTCGAGAAGCGCGGGGTCAAGCTGCCTTCGTGGATGTCCAACCCAACCGCGGTCGGCCAGATCGGACGCCCGCCGAGCCGCGAGGCCGTGGCGTGAGCATGCGGGCCGCGTCGCCTCGCATGCGTCGATGCATCCGCGCGGCGCTTGCTGCGATCTTCGTGATCGGCCTCATGGCCGCGCCTGTCCGGGCGGCCGGGCCGACTCTCGAGGTGTCCGAAGGCGGCGGCGCGAGCTTCCCCGCCCGCGCGCTTGTTCTCTCGGTGCCCGGCCGCGGCTCGCTGCAGTCTTCACAGGTTCACATTGCCGAGAACGGGAAATCGATCGCGGGCGCCGTGCTACGACCGATCGCCAATGCAGGCGCGGGCGACTTCGGCGTCGTTCTGGCGATCGACGTCAGCCCCACCATGAGAGGCGCGCCGCTGGCCCGCGCGATGGCCGCCGCCCGGGCGCTCGCCGCCCAGCGCACCGGCAAGCAGGAGCTGGCCGTGATTGCCTTTGACCGGCGGGCCAGGGTGGTCTTGCCGCTGACCGACGATCAACACGCGATCACGCGAGCGCTGGCCCACACGCCGCAGGTCGGCTCCGGAGCGTACATCTACAACGCCCTCACGGTCGCCGTCCGCCAGCTGGCGGACGCAAAGATCGCCGCCGGGGGCGTGATCCTTCTATCCGACGGCGCGAGCCAGGGCGCCAAGCCCCAGCCGGGCAACCGGGTGACAGCGACGTCGATCGGCGCCGCCGCGGTGGCCGCCCACGCGCAGATCTACACAGTCGGTCTTCGCGACAGCTCCTACACGCCGCAGCGCATGAGCCTGCTCGCGCGGGTGGGCGGCGGCGCCTTCATCGAGGCCACCTCGTCACAGCTTGCCGGAGTCTTCACTCGCATCGAGGCGGGGCTGACGAGTCGCTTCGTCGTTCACTACCGCTCGCTGGCCCCGCTCGGCCGCCGGGTCGGGGTATCGATCAGCGTTGACGGCGTGCCGCAGGCGGCTACGCTCAGCTACAGCACGCCACCGGCGCCGCCCGCGGCCGCGGACAAGCGCCCAGAGCCGAAGTCCTTCTGGGTTTCGACGCTTGCGCTGGTCATCTTCTCCTGCGGGGCTGCCCTGCTGGTCGGTCTGGGGCTGTTCGTCTTTCTGCTGCCGCGCCTGCGCCGGGGCGGCCTGCGCCGGCGCGTCGGCGAGTTCACCGCGCCCGAGATATCCGGCTCGCCCGCGGTCGCAGATGCAGTCACCTCGCGACCGCTGCTCGCTCTGGAGCGGCTGCTCGAGCGGACGAGCTGGTGGGCGGAGTTCAAGGCGAACGTCGAGATCGCCGGCGGCGATCGCTCAGCCATCGACCTGGTCGCAGTGTCCGCGCTCAGCACGCTCGCTGTCGCCGTGGTCGCGGGGCTGGCCTTCGGCACCCCGGTGCTGTCGATTCTCGTACTCCTGTTCGGCCCCCTTGGCATGTTCTCCATCGTCAAGCGGCGGCTGCGCAAGCAACGTCGGCTGTTCGCCGATCAGCTGCCCGCACATCTGCAGGAGCTCGCATCGACGATGCGCGCGGGGCACAGCCTCGTGGCCGGGATCGGCTCGATGGCCGAGTCGGCCTCCGAGCCGTCACACAGCGAGTGGGGTCGCGTGGTTGCCGACGAGCAGCTGGGCATGCCGCTGGAGGAGGCCATGCGACCGCTGGCACGGCGGATGGACTCCGAGGACGTCGGACAGGTCGCGCTCGTCGCCTCCCTGCACAATCGGACGGGGGGCAACATGGCGGAGGTGCTCGAGCGCGTGGCCGACTCCGTGCGCGAGCGGGCCGAGCTGCGTCGCGAGTTGCAGGCGCTGACGGCGCAGGCAAGGCTCTCGCGCTACGTCGTCACTTCGCTGCCGCTGGTCGTCGCGGGGGCGATCGCCTTGATCAACCCGAGCTACATACGGCCGCTGTTCCACACCACCGCCGGCGTCGTCCTGGTGTTCATCGCCGGGGGTTTGCTGATCGCGGCCTCGCTGGTCATGCGAGCGATCACCGAGATCAAGGTCTGAGTCGCGGTGATCGTGCTATTCGCAATCGGAATCCTGTTCCTCGCCGCAGCGGCCGCGATGGTCGCGCGGGCGCTCACGCTGTCGCGCGTGCGCATGGCCTCGCAGGTCCGCCAGATCGAGGCCTACGGCTTCAGCTCCACCGACGGCGTCGACCAGGCGACAACGAAGAAACCGGGCACGGGCGCGCGCCTGAACGCGCTGGCATTGCGCCTCGGGCGCTCCACGGGCGGTCGGGAGTGGCGTGCTCCCGTCACGACCGTCAAGCTGCGCGCCGCGGGTCTCTACAGGGTCAGTCAGGACGAGTTCCACGGCTACCGGGTCATGCTGACCGTCGCGCTACCCTCGCTGATCCTGCTCGAGGCGTTGCTGGGCGGCAAGTTCTCGGCCCTCAGCGTGTTCTTGGTCATCGTGGTCGCGGCGATGTCCTGGTTCTTCCCGGCGCTGCTCGTCGAAAGCCGTGCGCAACGGCGCATGGATGAGATCGACAGGGATCTCCCTGAGCTGATCGACCTTCTGCTCGCGACGATCGAGGCGGGCCTCGGGTTTGCCGGATCGCTGCAGCTCGTCGCAAGCCGCTTCGACGGGCCCCTCGGTCAGGAGCTGCGACTCACCCTGCACGAGCAGAGCATGGGCTTGTCCACCGAGCGGGCCCTGTCCAACCTGCTCGAGCGCTGTGAAACCCCGTCGGTACGTGCCTTCGTCCGCGCGATCTCGCAGGGCGAGGCGCTGGGCGTCTCGATCGGCGCGATGATGCGCAACCTCGCCGCCGAGACGCGCAAGCGCCGACGCCAGGCGGCCAACGAGAAGGTCCAGAAGGCACCGGTGAAGATGCTCTTCCCGCTCGTGTTCATGATCTTCCCGGCGCTCTTGATCGTGCTGTTGTATCCCGCCATTCACCAGGTGCTGGAACAGCTCGGGAGCCGATGATGATCCCGCGCTCGCGGGCTATTGCGCGCTGGACCGTTCCGGCGATCTTCGCCGTCGCCGCTGCGAGCAC
>JAXDGQ010000287.1:0-2781 GCA_034664965.1 Solirubrobacteraceae bacterium
CGCCGCGCTCGAGACCCGCCGCATCGCCTCCTCGCCGGTGCCCGCGCCGCTCACCGCAAAGCCCTCCTCCTCCAGGCCGCGCCTGACGACCGCGCGCAGCTCTTGGTCGTCCTCCACGAGCAGGATCAGCGCGTCGGGCATCTGCCAAGTATCACCGAGCACTCGAGCGCCCGCAGGCGCTCCTCCCCGGGCGGGGCCTACTGCTCTCGCAGGATCTCGCCGAGGCGCAGGCGACGTATGCCGCGGGATGCGAGGGCGGTGGCGAGCAGCGTGGCGATCACGGCGGCGCCCGCCAGGGCGGCCAGGAAGGGCCAGGGGATCGCCAGGGCGTCGGGCGGCGGGTCGAACACGTGCTGGAGGATCGCGACGAGCATCTGCGACAGCAGCCATCCCAGGCCGATGGCCAGCGCGAGGCCCGCCGTCAGGACGATTGCGGCCTCGGTCCAGAGGAACGCCGAGATCCTCGACAGGGGCGCGCCGATGGCGGCCATCGTCGCGAACTCCTGCCGGCGCTCGGAGATGCCGAGGGCGACGAACAGGGCCATCGCGGCGGCCGCGAGGACGATCGCGAAGGCCTGCTCGATGTGGCTGATGCCGGTCAGGTCCACGGTCGTGATCGAGCTGCTGGTGCGCGTTGCCTGAGTGGTGATGTTGTCGACCTTCGTGCCCGACGAGCTGGTGGCGGCGGCGATGCGGCGAGCCACGTCGGGGGGGTTGCCGCTGACCTTGGCGAAGACGACGTTCGGGCCTCCCGCGCGCGTCACCGACTCCAGGTAGCTCAGGTTGGCGACCATGAAGGAGTCCTTCGGGGCGGAGGGGAACTCCTGGACGATCCCGGCCACGTGAAACGGGACGACGTGGAAGCGCCCCGTCTGCTGATCGAGCACACGCAGGCGCAGCAGGTCCCCGTTTCGCAGGGAGAAGTCGGTGATCGTCTCTTTGCTGACGACGATTCCGTCGCGCATCGAGCGCAGGCGTGCGAGCACCTGCTGGGCGGTCGAGCCGATGAAGTAGGAGTCGCGCAGAGATGTCGCCTTGGCGAAGGAGCTCGCGTCGATGCCATAGGTGTCCTGGAGGTCGGGGCCGACATATGCATAGGAGTGCTCGACCCCGGTCGTGGCGGTGACCCCGGGTACCGCGGCGATCTGGCGGGTCAGGTTGCGCTTGGCAGCCACGCCCGGGGGCGCCGTCGCGGTCACATCGGCGCCGAGCGTCAGCTGCGCGTCGACCTTGACCTGGTGGTTGTAGGTCGCCGCGAAGATGCCGAGGTTGACGCCGAAGGCCAGGAGCAGGCCGACCACGACCAGCCCGCGGTTGATCGCCGCGCCGCGGCGGCCTGCGCTGACCAGCAGGAAGGCGCGGCGAGACTCCGCGCGGCCGCCGACGGCCCGCGTGAGAAGCCAGGAGAGCGCGCCCCCGCGCAGGCGCACCAGCAGCAGCGTGGCGCCTATCCACAACAGCGCCGGGGCGAAGAACATGTACACCGACAGCGACAGGGTCGGGTTGGAGTCGGGGTTGACGACCGCGGAGAACCCGGTGCTCGCGGTCAGCCAGTAGATCAGGCCGCTGATCGCCAGGCAGATGACGTCCAGGTACAGCCGCTGCCACAGCGGCTTTCCCTCCCGGCGCGTCCCGCGACGGCCGCTGGCGACGCTCATGCGCAGCGAGGACAGGCTCGCGCCGACCCGCGCGGCCCCGGCCCCGGCGCAGGCCATGAGCACGCAGATCCCGCCGATCAACAGGACCCGTGCGGGCGTCGCGTGCGTCCCGCCGGTCACGGTCGCAGAGACGGCGCCGAAGGCCGCAGCGGCGCCGATCACCCCGGCCACGATTCCCAGGATGAGGCTCTCCAGGCCAGCCAGCACCAACAGGTCGCGCCGGCGCGCGCCGCGCGCGCGCAGGAGGGCGAGATCGCGGCGATCGCGATCGACGGTGCCCAGGGCCGCGAGGTAGGCGAGCCCGAACGCGATCAGGGCGCCGGGTACCGCGAGCATGATGTAGAGGGTCTCTGCGTAGAGGGCGTCCCCGGCGGCCGTGTTCAGCGAGTCCGACAGGTTGTCGACGAACTGCACGCGTCCGGGCAGCGTGCGCTCGATGCGGTTGCGCGTCTGCGTCGCCAGCGTGAGCGCCGTGCTCGGACTGCCGCCGCTCAATGCCGCGGGATCCAGCTGGGTCTGCACCTGCCACTGCACGCCCGTCTGCGATCCCGGCTGGGCGTTCGCGCCGATCGCGGCCGAGGAGATCGCGGGAATCTGACGGGCCAGCGTGGAGGCGAAGGTGTCAAGCGGCATGATCGCGACGTTGGCCGGAGGTTGGGCCGGCGCCGGGCCGAGCTGGGGATTGAGCGGCTGAAAGAGCTGATCGGGCGCCGTCACGAGCGCCACGCCCGAGACCGGATACGCGCGCGTCGCATGCCGACCGGGCGCGTTGAGTTTCACGCGATCGCCGATGTGCGCCTGCAGCGTGGCCGCCATCTGCTGGTCGAGCACGATCGCCCCGGGGCGCAGGGTGCCCTCGAGCAGGCGGAAGGTGTGGATGTTGGCGCGATAGTCCAGCGGCACCGCCAGCAGCGCTCCGGCGCCTGAGCTGGTCAGGCCGCTCGCGCTCTGGTGTTCTGCCCCGGTCAACGGTGCGGTCGCCGTGGCCGAAGCCTGCCGGACGCCGCTCTGGCGCGACACTTCGCCGGCGACCGCGCGCGCCTGGCCGTAGGAGGCGACCGGGCCCTGCAGGTCCAGAGGCACGCCGCGCACCGCGCTGGCAGCGACCGTGCGCAGCGAGTTG
>JAXDGQ010000288.1:0-13276 GCA_034664965.1 Solirubrobacteraceae bacterium
CGCGCATCAGCGGCACGAGCGTGTAGAGGATCTCCGACACGCCGCCGCCGAACGCGGTGGCCGAGATGTGCACGATCCGGTCGCCCTGCAGCGGCTCGGCCAGCTCGCGAATTTCAGCGATCAGCTCGCGGCCGCAGATATGCGTGTAGTCGGCGAGCGTCTTGTGGCCTACGGCGACGGGCTGGAGCACGCGGCCGCACGATACCTAACGGTGAGCGCGTCTTTGCCGCGAACGGGCGCCCGTCTGGCTAACTATCGTCTAGAGGATGCTCAACGGGCGCCTGTATCGAGCTGCATTCCTGCCCTTCGTCTTCGCGCTGGCGATCGCCGCGTTCTCGCTCACCAGCCGCCCAAGCCCGCTGCACTCGACGCTCGCGCCCGATGCCTTCGAAGGCCAGCGGGCCTTCTCCGAGCTGTCGAGCCTCGCGGTCCAGTTCCCCGACCGGCGACCCGGCAGCCGCGGCGATCAGGCCTTAGCCGCCTACGTCGCGCGAGCGCTGCGCGGGCTCGGTGGCACGGCCGGCGGCGGCTTCACCGTGCGCACGTCGCACTTCACCGGGCAGACGATCGACGGGGAGCGCGCGCTGACGACCGTGATCGCGACGCGCCCGGGCTCGACCGGCGAGACGCCGATCGTGATCCTCGCCCACCGCGACGCCTCGCGCGCGGGCGCGCGGGCGGAGCTGTCGGGGACGGCGGCGCTGTTGGAGCTGGCCCGCGTGTTCGCCGCGCGCGGGACCCAGCGCTCGATCGTGCTCGTCTCCACCAGCGGCGGCACCGGCGGCGACGTCGGGGCAGCCGACTTCCTCGCCCACGACCCGGGCCCGTTCGACGCGGCGATCTCGCTCGGCGACCTCGCCGGCGCGCGCCAGAGCAAGCCGTTCGTGGTGCCCTTCTCCGACGGCTACGGCTCGGCGCCCGTGCAGCTGCAGCGGACGGTCGACGACGCGATCAAACTGGAGGGTCGCACCGATCCCGGCACGCCGAGCGCCATCGGCCAGCTCGCTCACCTGGCGTTCCCGCTGACCGTCGGCGAACAGGGACCGCTGAACGCCGCGGGAGTTCCCGCCGTGCTCGTGCAGGTCTCCGGCGAACGCGGGCCGACCTCCTCCGATCCGGTGAGCGCAGCGCGCCTGGAAGGTCTCGGTCGCTCGGTGCTCAGCGCCGTGGACGCGCTCGACAGCGGGCCCGACATCTCATCCTCGATGCAGACCGGCCTGCTCGTGGCGCCAAAGATGATTCCCGCGTGGGCCCTGCGCCTGCTCTTCGGCACGCTGCTGCTGCCACCGCTGATCGTCGTCGCCGACGGCC
The DNA here is from genome assembly GCA_034664965.1 of Solirubrobacteraceae bacterium. GTDB lineage: Bacteria > Actinomycetota > Thermoleophilia > Solirubrobacterales > Solirubrobacteraceae > Palsa-744. Next base: position 1,312 of record JAXDGQ010000288.1, read on the forward strand.
TCGCGCGCGCGCGCCGGCGAAGGCTGGCCGTGGCGCGCTGGTCGCTGTGGACGCTGCTCTGCGCGACGCCCTTCATGGCCGCCGCGGTGTTCGCCTTCCTGCTCGGCGCCGTCGGGATCATCGGCGCCGCACCCGGCGAGCCGATCCCGCCCGATGCCCTGGCCTTCGGCGCATCGGCGGCGGCGACCGTCGTGGCGGTGGCGCTGGCGCTCGCGCTCGCATGGCTGGTCTGGCCGCTGCTCGTGCGCCGTCTCGGCCTCGGCGCCCGGCCCTCGTCGGACGCCGCCGGTGTCGGAGTGCTGCTCGTGCTGCTGGCGCTGGCGGTCGTCGTCTGGATCGCCAACCCGGCGGCGGCGTTGCTGTTGCTGCCGGGGATACACCTGTGGCTGCTGATCGCCTCGCCCGAGCTTCGCCCGCGGCCGCCCGGCGCGCTCGCGCTGGTGGGCGTCGGGCTGCTGCCGCTGGCGCTGCTGGTCGCCTTCTACGCCGACCAACTCGGCCTGGGCCCGGGCCGCGTGGCCTGGATGGCCGTCCTGCTGGTCGCCGGCGGCCACGTGGGCTTTGCAGCCGCCCTGCTGTGGACGCTCTCGCTGGGCTGCGCCGCCGCCACCGTCATGCTTGCCCTGACCTTCTCCTCGCCACCGCTTGGGGGTGGCGGCGAGGATGACGATGAGATCACGATACGCGGGCCGCTGTCCTACGCAGGGCCGGGCTCGCTCGGCGGTACGGAGTCGGCTCTGCGACGATAGGTCTCCATAAGCCAGCACGACGATGTCTGAGATTCCCGTCATCACACCCGTCTCGCGGGGCGGCCCGAGCTTCGCCCGCCGCCGCCGCTCGCGGTGGTCGCGCCGCGCGACCCGCGCACTCGCCGTCGTCCTGATCATGGCCGGCGTGCTGGCGCTGGCAGACGCGGGCATCACGCTCGTCTGGGAAGAGCCCATCTCGGCGCTGTACGCGAAACTACGCCAAGACAACCTCAACGGCGCGCTGACAAAGGTCGAACACGCCGCCCCGACGGCGTCCGAAGAGCGAACGCTGGTGAATCTCGCCGACGTGCGCCGGCGCGTGGCCTTCCTCGCGGGCGGGCTGCAGGGCCGCACCAAGAACGGCAGTCCGGTGGGGCGGATCCGCATCCCCCGGATCGGCGCGAGCTTCGTCGTGGTCAAGGGCACGGGGACCTCCGATCTGGAGGGCGGACCGGGGATCTATGGGGAAACCGTTTTCCCCGGCATGGCCGGCACGACAGCGATTGCCGGGCACAGGACGACCTACCTGGCGCCGTTTCGCCACGTCGATCGGCTGCGGAGGGGCAACCGCATCATGCTCAACATGCCCTATGCCGACTTCACCTACACGGTGATCGGCAAACGCGTGGTCGCGCCGACAGACGTTGGCGCGGCCGTCGGCAACGTCGGCTACTCCAGGCTCGTGCTGTCGGCCTGCACGCCGCTCTTCAGTGCCGCCAAACGCCTGCTCATCTACGCGCGCCTGACGCGCACCGTCCCGGTGGGCGCGGCGCGCGCCCCGTCGGCGCAAAACTCGGCCGGTGCCCGGGAAGCGCTCGTCGGCGATGAGCTCGAACAGCCGGCGGCGGCCAAGAGGAGCCGGCGCCCGTCGCTACCAGCGGTGCTCGAATCCACCAAGCTCCACCTCCTCCCCCCGCTCTCCGAGTAGCGAGACGCCGGGCGCGCCGGTATCGACCCGGCCGATCCACGTGACGCCTACGCCCCGGCCGCCGGGCACTGCTGCCTCCACGCGCGAGCGGTTCTCCGGCGGGGCGCAGAAGCACAGCTCGTAGTCTTCTCCGCCGGTCGCCGCCAGCTCCCAGGCCGCCAGCCCGAGCTCGGCGCTGACCTCCGCCACGCCGCCTGCCAGCGGCAGGCGCGCCAGCTCCACGCGTAGGCGTGTGGCGCTCGCGCGGCCGAGATGCGCGGCGTCGGCGGCGATGCCGTCGGACACGTCGATCATCGCGTGCACCCCGGCGCCCGCCAGCGCGCGTCCCTCCTGCAAGCGCGGCATCGGCGCGCGCACCCGCTGCAGCAGGGCCTGCATGTCGGCGGGGGGCCGGGCGCGATCTTCGCGTACCGCCAGCGCCGCCCCGGCCGCGCCGAGAGCGCCGGTGACGCCAACCAGGTCTCCCGCCACCGCGCCATCGCGGCCGATCAGCTCGCTCTCGTGCTCGGCCCAGCCGACGACGGTGACCGATACCGTCAGCGCGGGGGCGCTGACGACGTCGCCGCCGGCGATCGTCGTGCGGGTCGCCGCCGCGAGCCCGGTCGCGCCGCGCACTAGCGCGAGCGCCTCGTCCTCGCCCAGTCGGGGCGGCAGGCCCAGCGCGAGGTACGCCTCGCCCGGCCGCGCGCCCATCGCGGCGAGATCCGACAGCGCCGCAGCCAGCGCGCCATGCCCGACCTCGGCCGCGGTGGCCCAGCCCTCCTGCAGGCGGAAGTGCGTTCCGTCGACCATCGTGTCGACCGAGACCGCGCATATGCGATGGCTGCGCACGACCGCGGCGTCGTCGCCCGGTCCGCGCACGACGCTCGCCCCGCGAGGCAAGCCAGCCAGCTCGGCCTCGATGGATTCGATCAGAGCGCGCTCGGCGATGGGTGCGTCAGCGGTGCCGGTAGACGATTCGCGCGCGATCGAGGTCGTAGGGGGACAGCTCGCAGCGCACGCGGTCGCCCGGAAGGATGCGGATGCGAAAGCGGCGCATCTTTCCGGCGACGTGTCCGAGCACCACGTGGTCGTTGTCGAGCTTGACGCGAAACATCGCGTTGGGCAGGGCCTCGATCACCTCGCCCTCGAATTCAACCTTGTCCTCCTTTGCCACTTCTGTGCTTCCCCCATCTCGCGCGGGCTTGCCGCGCGGCGGTCATCTGACGGTTATCTGAACTTCAACTGCGGTCAAACTACCAGCGTCCGGCGGCCAAGGCCGGCGCCGCGCGAGCTCAGTGCGGCGAGGCTCCGCCCGTTTCATGGGTCGGCGGCCCGGCCTGCGGCGCCGCAGGAGCGCTTTCGCGCTTGGGCGCCGCGTTCGGGCCGCCCGCGCCGCCGGGCGACTTGGTGTGCTTCTTCGGTTCGGGCTGCTTGGCCGGTTCTTCGCTTTCGGATTCGCTCGACGACGAGCTCGACTGGCCGGTGGTCGCAAATTTGCCGTAGAAGGGCTGGTAGGAGAGCGATTCGCTGGAGGAGGAGAACGGCACGCAGGACTTGCCTTCGACCACCGCCGACATGTACGCATGCCAGATTTCCGCCGGCAGGTAGCCGCCCTGCTGGGACTGGCCGTGGACGCTGGTCATGGAGACGCGTTTGGTCGGATAGCCCATCCACACGGCGGTGGAGTAGTTGGGCGTGTAGCCGTCGAGCCACGCGTCGACGAGTTCGCTGGTGGTCCCGGTCTTCGCCGCCGACGGGCAGCTGATCGCCGAGCGCCCGGCGGTGCCGCTTTCGACGTTCTGTTTGAGGATGCTCGTCTCCTCGGCGGTGACGGCTTCGCTGAGCACCTTCACGCGGTGGGGCCTGCCCCAGTTGTTGTCCACGTGATGGTCCGGGAAGACGACTTTGGTGATCGCGATCGGGCTGTTGCGCCAGCCGCCGTTGGCGAGCGTCGCGTACACGTTGGCCATCTCCAGAGGCGTGACACCGAGCGTGAGCCCGCCGAGCGCCTCGGCGGCGTAGCTGTGCAGCGGGCTGACGACCCCCATCTTGCGCGCCATTTCGGTGACCGTCGACTCGCCCAGGTCGGCCGCCAGCTGGGCATACACGGTGTTGTCCGATTTGAGCGTCGCTTGCACGAGGTTGATCGTGCCGTTCTGCTCCCCTCCGAACGTTTTGACTTCGTAGGTCGGATACCCGGGAAGCCAGCCGGGGGACAGCGTGTGCGAGTTGTAGTAGGTGCTGTTGGGATCGATGCCGCGCGAGAGCGCATCGGCGAGCACGATCGCCTTGAACGTCGATCCCGGCTGGCGGTGTCCCTGCGAGGCGAGGTTGTACTGGGATTCCTCGTAGCTCTGGGACTCGGCCATCGCCTCGATGTTGCCGTTGGCGGGGTTGATCGTGACGATCGCCGCCGCCGGGTCTTCGGGTTGGTTGAGCACGTTCGCGATCGCTTTGCGCGCCTGGCTCTGCATCTGCAGGTCGATCGTCGTGTGCACTTTCAATCCGCCCTGGGCCACGGTGGCCGCGCCGTAGCGTTTGACCAGCTGCTGGCGCACGTATTCGAAGAAGAAGTCCTCCTTGCGCTGTGAGTAGAAGTAGCCGCGCTTGACTTCCAGCGGCCTCGCCTCGGCGGCGGCGGCCGCGGAGGGGGAGACGTAGTGCAGTTCGGCCATCTTCGCGAGCACCTCGTTGCGCCGGCGCTTGGCCACGGAGGCGTCGCGGAACGGGTTGTACTGCGAGGGCGCCTGGGGCAGGCCCGCGAGCAGCGCCGACTGCTGCAGGTTGAGCTGCGATGCGGGTTTGTCGAAGAAGATCCGCGAGGCCGCCTGCACGCCGATCGCCGTCTGGCCGCCGAGCGTCCCGTAGGGAACGCTGTTGAGGTAACTGGTGAGGATCGAGTGCTTGTCGTGAATTTTCTCGTAGTCGATCGCCAGCTTGGCCTCGATGATCTTCTGTTTGAGGGTGTGCTGGTCGCCGCCGAGGTAGACGTTGCGCACCAGTTGCATCGTGATCGTCGATCCGCCCTGCAGCGCCTTGCCGTGCGTGATGTCCTTCACGGCCGCGCGGAATATGCCGGTCAGGTCGACGCCGTTGTTCTTGTAGAAGCGCTGGTCCTCGATCGCGACCGTCGCGTTCCTCAGGTTGGCGGGCATCTGGCCCCAGGTGATCGGAGTGCGCAGCTGGTCGGAGTTGATGAAGCCGAGCCGCGTGCCGTCGGCGGCGTAGACCTGCGAGGAGCCGCCGCCGATGATCGGGTGCAGGCTGGCGATCGCCGGCGCCGACTGCGACACGTTAAGCACGTAGCCGACCGCGGCGATCGTGCCGACGATCAGCGCCGTGACGAGAATGCCGCCGCCGACCAGCAGAAATCGTGTAGGACCGGCGCGGTTGTGCCTGCGCCGGCGCTGTCGTGCCTGTCGAGACATCTCCGAACCACCGAGATTACCGTTCCGATTGTGATTTCCTGCCACTTGGGCGCTCCCGCCCTCGACGCCGTGCGCCTCCGACCATGACCCCCGACACAGCCGAGCTCGCGACCGCCGACAGCGTGGGCGGGATCGCGGACGCCTCCGCGCAGGCGCCGAGCGCGCGCGCGCCGAGCGGCTCCGCGTCGCGCCGGCGGATGCCTTGGCTGGGCGCGCTGGACCTGCGCACGCTGGATCCGGCGCGCGCGACGGCCATGCGCGATAGCTGGCGTGCGCTGTGGCGCTCGCGCCTGCTCGTCTGGGCGGCCGGCGTGGGGACGCTGCTGACCTACGGCTTCGGGCCCGTGCGCCACGCCTTCAACCCCCCTGGCATGACGAGGGGGTTCGGCTGGCTGGGGGACCTGCTGGCGGCGCCGGCGGCGCGCTGGGACGCAGCCTGGTATGAGGTGATCGCCCACTACGGCTACCGCCCCGACCTCGGGTCCTTCACTGCCCCGCGTGCCGCGTTCTTCCCGCTGTATCCGCTCGGCCTGCGGGCCTTCGCGTGGGTGGGCGTGCCGCTGGTGCTCGGCGGCGTGCTGATCTCGCTGCTCGCGCTCGCGCTCGCGCTGTACGGGATCCACCGCCTGACGACGCGCGAGCTCGCTCGCTCGGCTCGCGAGAGCGGCAGGTCGCTGCTCGGCGGCGGCGCCGCGGGCGACGGCGGCGCGCGGGCGGACGTCGCTCGCCTGGCGGTGATGGTCACGGCGTTTGCGCCGATGGCCTTCTACCTCTCGGCCGTGTATTCGGAGGCGCTTTACCTGGCGCTCTCGGTCGGGCTCTTCTACGCCGCTCGCCGGGGCCGCTTCGCTGCCGTGGGAGTGCTCGGCGCGCTGGCCGGCGCGACGCGCAGCGCCGGGATCGTCCTGCTGGTGCCCGCGCTGATGCTGTACCTGTACGGGCCGCGCGAGGACCGCCCGCCCGACTTCCCGCGCGCCCGCGGCCTGGCGCCGCGCTATCGCCCGCGCAAGGATCTTCTGTGGTTGGCTCTCGTCCCCCTCGGGCTCGCGCTGTACGTGGCGTATCTCGGTCTCGCCGGTGGCGATCCGCTCTCGCCGTTTCACGCGCAGGACGTGTGGGGGCGTCACTTCGCCGGACCCTACGTGGGCATCTGGGATGGGACGCGCGCGGCGGTGGAGGGTGCGCGCCAGCTGCTGTCGGGCCAACAGGCTCATCTGTACCACCCGATCACCGGCGACAGCGCCTTCATCAACTCCGAGCACAATCTGCTGCTGCTTGCGTTCCTGGTGGCCGCGGTCGTGGCGACCGCCGGCGTGCTGCGCAGGCTGCCGCTCGCGTACGGCGCGTATGTGATCGCAGCGCTCGCTCTGCCGCTCTCCTACCCCGTCACGGCGCAGCCGCTGATGTCGCTGCCGCGCTTTCTCGTCGTGCTCTTCCCGCTGAGCATCTGGTTCGCGGCGTGGCTGGCGGCGCATCCGCGCGCGCAACGACCCGCGCTGGTCGGATCGGGCCTGCTGATGGCCTTCTTCGTCGCCCAGTTCGCCACCTGGCACTGGGTGGCCTAGCGCTGTGGACGATCTGACGTCGGCGCCTGAAGCAGACCGCCCGGCCTACCCGCCCGCGGGCCTGGCCGGCGCTGCGCCGCTGGACTCGCCGCGCACGTCGTGGCCGCCCTGGACCGCGCCGGTGGCGCTCATCGCGGGGCTGGTCGTCGCCGTGGTGGGCGCGCTGCTGGTGGACGTCCCGGCGCTCGCGCTCGGCGTGAACGTGTCCGCCCAGCACCTGCCCGAGGGGCTGCAGATCGCCGACACCGCCGTGCAGGACCTCGGCTTCGTGCTGGTCGCGGTGTTCTTCGCGCAGCTCGGCGGGCGCACGGTCGCGGCATGGCAGTTCGGCCTGCGCCCGACGCGCTTCTGGCGCGCGGTCGGCTGGATCGCCTTGGTGGGCGTGGGCTTCGTGCTGTTCTCGCTGGCCTGGAAAGCAATCGTGCACCCGCCGGAAGAGAAGGTGCTCGAACAGATCGGCACGGGCGTGCTCAGCGCCGCGCTGACATGCGTGGTCGCGCCGATCGGCGAGGAGGTCCTGTTTCGCGGCTACATCTTCACCGCGCTGCGCAACTGGCGCGGAGCTTGGAGCGCGGCGGTGATCACCGGGCTGTTGTTCGGCCTGGTCCACGTCGGCTCGGCTCCGCTGCTGGACCTCGTGCCGCTCGCCGTCCTGGGGTCCGCCCTGTGCGTGCTCTACCGGCGGACCGGATCGCTGTATCCGTGCATCGCGCTGCACTCGCTGAACAACTCGATCGCCTTCGGCAGCCTGGCGAAGTGGAACTGGGAATGGCAGACCCCGCTGCTGATCGTCGGATCCCTCGCCGCCATCGCGCTGCTCGCCGTGCTGCTCGCGCGCGTGGGTGTGATCTCCCCCGAGCGACCGCTGGCGACCCGAGCCTGATTCACCGTCGTTGCTGACCACTAGGATCACGTCGATGAACAAGCTTCGCCTCCTCGCCTGCCTATCCGCAGTGTCACTCCCGCTGGCCTTCGCGGCGTCGGCGGCCAGCGCGCCTACGGCGACCGTTCCCACCGCCACGACGCCGGCCCCCCCGGCCCCGCCGTCGTCGGCGCCTGGGCAGATCAAACTCGTCGTACAGCGCGCGTTCGGCAAGCCGCCATTCCTGATCGCCCGCAGCAGGCTGGTCCTACGCGGAGTCGTCATCCCGTACGTCGGTGGGCAGAAGGTGAAGGTCAGCTTCTACCGGGACGGGCGCAAGACCGAAGTCAAGACGGTCAGCGTGGTCGCGATCGGCAACGGCGCCGGCCAGTTTCACATCGGCTACTCCAGCGGCAACCCCGGCATGGTGCAGGTGCGCGCCGTCCATTACGCGACCCCCCAGCAGGCGGCCTTCGCCGGCAGGTCTCAACAGGTGCACATCGCCTCACCGAACTTGTCCCAGGGCGCGCGCGGGCCCTCGGTGCGCCTGCTGCAGTCCGAGCTGAACGCGCTGCACTTCGTCGTCCCGCTGAACGGTACGTTCGATGAAGCGACCGGGCGGGCCGTGGTCGCCTTTCGCAAGGTGACCGGGCTGGCCCGGGTCCCTTACACCGACTCGAGCGTGTTCAGGCGGCTGCAGGAGGGCGGCGGCGTGTTCCACGTGCGCTATCCCGGCGATGGCCGGCACGTCGAGGGCGATCTGACCAGACAGGTGCTCGCGGAGATCGAACCGGGGGGACGCGTGCGCGCGCTGTACACGATGAGCTCGGGCAAGCCCTCGACGCCGACGGTGATCGGCCGCTTCAGCGTCTACTCAAAGACGCCGGGCACCAACGCCGAGGGCATGGTCGACTCCAACTACTTCATCCGCGGCTATGCGATCCACGGCTACGCCGAAGTGCCGACGTATGCGGCCAGCCACGGCTGCCTGCGCGTTCCGATTCCCAATGCGTCGGCGATCTACGGCTGGGTGCAGCCGGGCACGCCGGTGGACGTGTACAACGAGGGCGGCGGCGGCAGCCACCGGGTCAAAGGCAACGCCGGACCCTGAGACGTGCGCCTGCCGACGTCTAGATGCGACGGCCGCGAACGGCCGGTCGCGCCGACCGCGCCCGCCGGCAGCGCCGCGCGTGCTAGAGCCTGACGCGGATCACGCGTGCCAGGAAGGCAAGCCCGAATCCGTACACCAGCAGCGTGAGCAGCAGGTTGATGGCGTGAATCAGCCACTGGCTGTTGGTCGCGTCGGTGGCCGCGGAGAAGGGCGAGGTGATCGCGTCCGCGGCTTCGTCGATCGTTTTGTGCACAGAGCCCTCTGTGGGATGTGCGCGCGGCGTCGAGCCGTCGGTCGTCGTGGTCGTGTTGCCGTTGAGCACTTCCTGTTGATGCGCGGAGGCGTTGCCCGTCTGGTTGATGGCGAACAGCGCGAATGACGCGATCACGATCAGGCAAAGCACAACAGACGCCAGGCGCAGCGCGCCGGCGAGCATTGAGAGCACATCGCTAGATTAGATCCCCAGATGGACGTCCTGGCCGAATGTTCCAGCGAAGGCGCGACGGCCCGTGAGCGCCTGATCGAGGAGCTTCGCGAGCACGCACTGGTGATCGGCGAGGTGACACTCACCAGCGGGGCGACGGCTCAGTACTACGTAGATGCCAAGCGAGCGATCCTGCGCCCGGCTGGCTTTACCGCGCTGGCCGCGCTGCTCGCCGCCCAGGTCTCGGAGTGGCAGGGCACGGCGGTCGGCGGTCTGACCATGGGCGCCGACGCGGTGGCGTGCGCTGCGCTCGCCGGCGGCGCTCGCGCGAAGGGATTCTTCATCCGCAAGGAGGCCAAGCAGCATGGCCTGCAGCGCCGCATCGAGGGCCCTGCGCTGACCGCCGGGGATCGCTGCGTGGTCGTCGAGGACGTCGTCACGACGGGCGGCTCGACGTTGACCGCGATCGAGGCGCTGCACGAGGCCGGCCGGCAGATCTGCGGCGTGATCAGCGTGCTCGACCGGCTCGCCGGCGGAGGTGCGGCGATCGAACGCGAGGCCGGCGCGCCGTACATTGCGCTGACGACGATCGACGACCTCTACCCGGATCGCCCCGACCGCACCGACAGCTGAGCCGTGGCGCCCGCCGAGCTCCTAACGACTGTTCGCCCTGCCACGGCCGACGACGTGCCACGGCTGCTCGAGCTTTTCGGTGCCCTCGCCGACTACGAGCAGCTTCGCGACGAGCTTCACGCGACCGAGGAGCAGGTGCGCGAGTCGCTGTTCGGCCGGCGACCGGCGGCTGAGGCGCTGATCGCCGAGCGCGGCTCTGAGTCTGTCGGCTACGCGCTCTTCTTTCCCACGTTCTCGAGCTTCCTGGCCACGCGCGGGATCTGGCTGGAGGATCTGTTCGTGCTCCCCGAGCATCGCGGCGCGGGGGTCGGCCGGGCGCTGCTTTCGGCGGTCGCGGCGCGGGTCCCCGACGTCGGCGGGCGCCTGGAGTGGTGCGCGCTGGACTGGAACGAGCTGGCGCTCGGCTTCTACCGCGGTATCGGCGCGCGCGAGATGGATCAGTGGAGGACGCTGCGCCTGCACGGCGAGCCGCTCGACCGCCTGGCGGCGGAGTCGGCTGATCGCCGCTAGCGCCGGCGCGGGTAGCCTTCGGAGCAGCCCGGACGCGCCCTCGTAGTCCAATGGATAAGACGACCGCCTCCTAAGCGGTAGATCCAGGTTCGACTCCTGGCGGGGGCATTGGACTCAGTTCGCCGGCCATCGCGCGGCGGTGCATCTCGGCGAACGACTCGCCGGAGGCGGCGGCCTGGGCGACGCGGGCGGGGTCCACGAAGACGCCGATCGGGTTTGCGCGAAAGTCGGGGCTCGTGCGCATCCACTCCCGGGAGGCGTGCCAGTCGCCGAGGTTGTCGACCTGCAGCTCGACCCGGTTCCCGTCGGGGTCCTTGTAGTAGTAGGAGAGCGTCATCCCGTGGTCGATACAGATGTCAGGCACGATCCCGGCGTCGCGCAACCGCAGGTAGCTGGCATTCAAGTCCGCGAAGCTCTCGTACTCGAACGCGCTGTGGTGCATCCCTGTGCGCGTCTCGCGGTCGGGGTCATCGACAAAGCCGGGAAAGCACAGCAGAGCGATGCGGTGGTTCGCACCATCGTTGGTCAGCCACGCCCCCGTCGCGTCCTGAAAGGTCACCTCCGCTCCAACCACTGTCGTGTACCAATCGATCAGCTCCTGCAGCCGTGTGGTCTTGAGGTTGAAGTGATGCAAGGTCGGCCTGACTACCGTGTGGGTGCTCATCGACGAGCCTTCTGTCGCTTCATCAGCCCGCGTGTGCGTGACCCGGGCGCGGATGGGTTGGGCGAGGATTCATCCGAGCGCGTCGCCGTCCGCCCCCCCGCGAACAACTCCGCAGTCCGGCCGCTCGCCTGCGGCGCCCCTGCAAATCCGGGAGCCGGGTGGATCGCTTCACCACGGGATCGACGCGCTGGTTTCGTGACGTAGGCCGGGGCCGACGTCGGCCTCGCTGTGAACGTGGCGCGGCGGCGTGTAGAAGGTGGCGTATGGACGTAGCCGGAGCGCCACCCGTTTCTCGTGGCGTGCCCCCTCGGCCACCATTGGGCGTACGTCCTCCGACATCGGCGTGCCGGCCATCACGCCTGCGATGCGCATCATGACGTCGACGACCGAATCGAAGTCGGTGTCGATCACCGCATCGCAATAGACCTGGAGGTAACTGGGCGGCCATTGCTCGTCGAGCACGCATAGCGACACCTTCGGGCTACGCACGACAGCCTTAGCCTTGGCCCGCTCGGCCATGGTCGAGACGAGGATCTCGTTCTGGTCGATGCAGTAGAAGACAATCGACATCGCCGGACCGTCCTTGGCCCGGTTGTAGCCGAAGATCGCGGTGCGGTGATCGAGCACGAACTGCTGGCGCTGCTCTCGCGTCATGTTCCTGACTTTCTCGCTCAAGTGGCTCGAGAGATAACGGCTACAGTATAACCATAACTCGGGAAATGCATAGTCGCAGCGACTCCCACCGACGATCGCTCGAGCCCCCCGGCAGCCCGGCGTGGTGGTCCAGCCGGCCGGCGCCAGCGGTCTACCGGCGGGGGCGTCCGCCGCGATCACTCGAGCGGATCGTCAGCGCCGCGCTCGAGCTCCTCGACGAGGTCGGCGCGGACTTCAGCATGCGCTTGCTCGCCGATCGCCTTGGGTCGGGCACCGCGACGCTCTACCGACACTTCGCCGGCAAGGAAGAGCTCATGGTCTACGTCGTCGATCGAATCCTCGGCGAGGTGGATATCGATACCGACGACGACACTCGCGTTGGCACGACCTGGCAGCAGGCCACCGCCAGGGGCGCCGGTGCTTTCTACGAGGTACTGAAGAGCCACGCCAATGCG
>JAXDGQ010000289.1:0-4486 GCA_034664965.1 Solirubrobacteraceae bacterium
GGCCCGGTTCAGGTCGTAGTTCCGCTCGGCCTCCTCGATCTCGTGGCGCAGCGCCTCGAGCTGCTCGCGGAGCGCCTGGACCTTCTTGATCGCCGTGCGCTCGGCCTCCCACTGGGCGGTCATCGCGTCGGCCGCGGCGCGCAGGTCCGCGAGCTCCTTGCCGTGCGCCGCGAGGCGCTCCTTGCTGGCCTTGTCCTTCTCCTGCTTGAGCGCCGCCTCCTCGATCTCGAGCTGCATGACCCGACGTGTGATCGCGTCGAGCTCCTGCGGCAGCGAGTCGATCTCGGTGCGGATCACAGCGCACGCCTCGTCGACCAGGTCGATCGCCTTGTCTGGTAGGAACCGATCGGTGATGTAGCGGTGTGCGAGGGTCGCCGCCGCCACCAGCGCGGCATCCTGGATGCGCACGCCGTGATGGACCTCGAAGCGCTCGCGCAGGCCGCGCAGGATCGAGATCGTGTCCTCGACGGTCGGCTCATCGACCATCACCGGCTGGAAGCGGCGCTCCAGGGCGGCGTCCTTCTCGATGTGCTTGCGGTACTCCGCGAGCGTCGTCGCGCCGACGCAGTGCAGCTCCCCGCGGGCGAGCATCGGCTTGAGCATGTTGCCGGCGTCCATCGCCCCTTCGGCCGCGCCGGCTCCGACGACGGTGTGAAGCTCGTCGATGAACAGCAGGATCCGGCCCTCGGCGGCCTTGATCTCCTGCAGCACGGCCTTCAGGCGCTCCTCGAACTCGCCGCGGTACTTGGCCCCGGCGACGAGCGAGCCCATGTCCAGGGCGAAGATCGTCTTGTCCTTCAATCCCTCGGGCACGTCTCCGCGGACGATCCGCTGGGCGAGGCCCTCGACGATCGCGGTCTTGCCGACGCCCGGGTCTCCGACGAGCACGGGGTTGTTCTTGGTCTTGCGCGAGAGGATCTGGATCACGCGCCGGATCTCCGAGTCGCGGCCGATGACCGGATCCAAGCGACCGCTGCGGGCAGCGCTAACCAGGTCCTGCCCGTACTTCTCGAGCGCCTCGTAGGACGACTCCGGTGTGGCGCTCGTCACGCGCTGGGCGCCGCGCACCTGCGTGAGGATCTCGAGCAGGCGCTCGCGGTCGGCACCGCGCTCGCGCAGCAGGTTACCCGGGCCGGTCTTGGCCGGCGATGCGAGCATTGCCAGCAGGACGTGCTCGACCGACACGTACTCGTCCTTCAGGCGCTCCGCCTCCCGCTCGGCGTCGTCCAACAGTTGGGAGAGATCGCGTGTCACCGAGACCTGTCCGTTGGCGGCGCCCGGTCCACTCACGCGAGGGCGGCTCTCGAGCGCCCGCTCCACCTCGGCGCGCAACGCGCCCGTGTCGAGATCCGCGCGGGTCAACAGTCGTGGAATCAGGCCATCCGGCTGCTCGAGCAGGGCGAGCAGCAGATGATCGGCGCCGACGTCGGTATGGCCGTAGCGCAGCGCCTTGGTCTGGGCGTCGTGGAGCGCCTCCTGGGTCTTCAATGTGAGACGGTTCGGGTCCATGCGATCACCTCGTGCCTTTTGTCTGTCGGTGCGCCGCGGCGCAGTCGCTGTTCCAGTTCTTCGATCCGGGCAAGCAGTTCGGTCGCGAGCACGGCGCCCGCGTAGTCGAGGCCCAGATCTCCGCGCAGGCGTGCCGCGCGCGCGAGCAATCGCGCGTCCTGGCGACGAAACAGCGGCGCCGACGCGGTTCCTCCGCGCGGCTCGATCAGCCCCAGCGATACAAGCCTGGCGACGAGCTCCGGATGCAGGCCGGCATCCCGGGCGAGGGCTGCGAGCGCGATCAGCTCGGGCGCTCGCCTCACGAGCGAACCCCCTCGGGGTCGCCGCGTCGCGCCGGCCATCAGCTGACCTTTCGCGGATCGAACTTCGATACGTCGGCCAACTGCTGAAACAGCTCGCGTTCGGCCGCCGTGAGCCGTTTGGGAACGTGTATGGCGAGCACCGCATAGAGATTTCCCGCTGGGCCGCTCGCATTCGGTAGGCCCTCGCCGCGCAGCCGCAAGCGCCGGCCACTCGAGGAACCGGCCGGCACCCGCACGCGGGCGCTGCCCGAGAGCGTCTTGACGGACACCTCGGCGCCAAGCGCCGCCTCCCAGGGTGAAACGGGCAGATCGACATACAGGTCGCGTCCCTCGACGCGAAAGCGCGGATGCGGTCTCAGGCGAACCCGCAGGAACAGATCGCCCGGCGGGCCGCCGCCGGCGCCGGCGCTGCCCTGTCCGGCCAGGCGGATCCGTTGGCGGTCGCGCACTCCACGCGGGATAGTGACCTCGAAGTCACGACCATTGCCCAGCGATATCCGCCGTTTGCCGCCCGCCGCGGCCTCCTCGAGCGTCAGCTCTAGGACGGCCTCCTGGTCGCCGCCAGCCATCGAGAACCCGTTGGCGCCAGCACCGGCGGTCGATCCCCAGCCCGGGCGCCCGCGCCGGCCGAAGAGGCCTTCGAAGAGGTCGCTGAAGTCGTCTCCACCGAACTCGACCCGTACGTCGCCGAAGCCCGCGCCGTCGCCGAAGCCCGGCTCGAACCCAGGCGCGCCGGACACATCCTGGCCAGCCCTCCAGTTCGCGCCGAGCCGGTCATAGCGGGCGCGCTTGTCGTCGTCGCGCAGAACCTCGTACGCCTCGGAGATCTGCTTGAAGCGATCCTCCGCATCTGGCTCTTTATTGACATCCGGGTGATATTTGCGGGCGAGCTTGCGGTAGGCGCGACGGATGTCCTGGGCACTCGCGTCGCGTGGAACGCCGAGCGTCTCGTAGTAGTCCTGGAAGGCGACGGCCATCAGCGCGCATGTTCGGAGGCGCTCGCGACCACGACCTGCGCGGGGCGGACCACGCGCTCGCCGAGCGCGAAGCCGGCCCGCTGCACCTCGAGGATCGTGCGATCGGGCGCATCGCTCGAGGCGCGCGCCGCGATCGCCTCATGTCGCTCGGGGTCGAACGGCTCGCCGGGCGCCCCGATCCGCTGGGCGCCCTGTCGCTGAAGGACGGCGTCCATCTGCCCCATGACGGCCCGTAGACCGTCGCGGCACGGGCCGTCCTGCTCCATCTGGATGGCCCGCTCGACGCTGTCGACCGCCTCGAGCCAGTCGATCAGCATGGACTCCTTGACCTCGGCCGTCCGGCGCTCGAGTTCCCGGCTCGAGCGCTTGCGGTAGTTGTCGAGGTCGGCGAGGGCGCGCTTGTATAGATCTTCGATCCGCGCCAGCTCCGCCTTCAGATCACGCTGGTTGAGCTCGCTCTGGCCGGCGCCGTCGAGATCGTCCTGGGCCGCCGGCATGTCGTCGGTCTCGCGCCGCTCCTGCCGCGGCGGATCGCGCTGGTCGTGTGCATCAATCCCTCGTGAACTCGGCATCCACCACCTCTTCATCGGCCTCGTCGGTTGGAGCCGCGCCGCCGCCGTTGCTGGCCGAACCGTTGCCGCCGGTGCCGGCCGCGGCTCCTGCGCCAGCGCTGGCGCTCGTGGGCAGGCTGTGCACGAGCTGCTGGAGATCGGCCGCCAGCGGGCGCACACGATCGATCCCGGCCTGCTCTTCGAGGGCCTTGCGCGCGTCGGCGACGAGCTGCTCGGCCCGCGCTTTCTCGTGCACCGGCAGACCGCCGCCGAGTTCACCGAGGAGCTGATCGACGCGGTAGGCGAGCGAGTCGAGCTCGTTGCGTGCGTCGACTTCCTCGCGGCGGCGGCGGTCCTCGTCTGAGTGCGCCTCGGCGTCGCGGATCATCTGCTCGATCTCGCCCTGATCGAGGTTGGTGGTCTCGGAGATCGTGACCCGCTGTTCCTTTCCCGATTGCGTGTCGCGCGCCGAGACGTTCAGGATCCCGTTGGCGTCGATATCGAAGGTCACCTCGATCTGCGGGACCCCGCGTGGCGCCGGCGGAATGCCCTCCAGCCGGAAGCGGGCGAGCTGACGGTTGTCGGCGGCGAGCTCGCGCTCACCCTGCAGGACGACGACGTCGACGGCCGTCTGGTTGTCCTCGGCCGTCGAGAAGGTCTCGGTGCGACGCGCAGGAATCGTGGTGTTGCGCTCGATCACCTTCGTCATCACGCCGCCGAGCGTCTCGAGGCCGAGCGACAGCGGCGTGACGTCGAGCAGCACAACGTCCTCTACTTCGCCCTTGAGCACGCCGGCCTGCAGCGCGGCGCCGATCGCCACGACCTCGTCCGGGTTGACGGTCATGTTGGGATCCTTGCCGCCGGTCAGACGGCGCACCAGGTCCTGGACCGCCGGAATCCGCGTGGAGCCCCCGACCAGGATCACCTCGTCGATGTCATCCGCCGTCAGCTTGGCATCCGCCAGAGCCCGCTCGACCGGACCGCGGCACCGCTCGACGAGCTCTTCGGTCAGCTGATCGAAGGTCGAGCGGGTGAGCGAGATGTTGAGGTGCTTGGGCCCCGACGCGTCGGCGGTGACGAATGGCAGGTTGATCTGCGTCTGCGTGGTCGCCGACAGCTCGACCTTCGCGCGCTCGGCCGCCTCGTA
>JAXDGQ010000290.1:0-8430 GCA_034664965.1 Solirubrobacteraceae bacterium
ATCCGCGCGAAGCGCGACCATCAAAAAAGATCTCCGCACTAGAAGTACCCGGCCTTCTTGCGGTCCTCCATCGCCGCCTCCGAGACGCGGTCGTCTGCGCGCGTCTCGCCGCGCTCGGTGATGCGCGTCGCGGCGATCTCCACGACCACCTCCTCGAGCGTCGTCGCCTGCGAGAGCACGCCGCCGGTGCAGCTCATGTCGCCCACGGTGCGGTAGCGAACGGTCTCTGAGAAGACCTCCTCGCCGTCGATCAGCTCGGTGCCCTCACGCCAGGCATACAGCATGCCGTCGCGCCTGAACACGTCGCGCTCGTGTGAGAAGTAGATCGAGGGCACCTCCAGCTGCTCGGAGTCGATGTACTCCCAAACGTCCAGCTCCGTCCAGTTGGAGATCGGAAACACGCGCACGTTCTCGCCCTTCTTGATGCGGCCGTTGTACAGGTTCCACAGCTCCGGGCGCTGGTTCTTGGGGTCCCACTGGCCGAAGTCGTCGCGGAAGGAGAAAACGCGCTCCTTCGCTCGCGCGCGCTCCTCGTCGCGGCGCGCGCCTCCGAACGCGGCGTCGAAGCCGTGCTCGGCGAGCGCGTCGAGCAGCGTCACCGTCTGCAGCTGGTTGCGCGACGCGCGCGGACCGGTCTCCTCGACCACGCGGCCCGTGTCGATCGACTCCTGCACGCTCGCCACGATCAGCCGCTCGCCCAGCTCGGCCACGCGGCGGTCGCGAAACTCGATCACCTCCGCGAAGTTGTGCCCCGTGTCGACGTGCATCAGCGGGAACGGGAACGGCGCCGGGCGAAATGCCTTCTCGGCCAGGCGCAGCAGCACGATCGAGTCCTTGCCGCCGCTGAACAGCAGCACCGGCTTCTCGAATTCCGCCGCCACCTCGCGCATCACGTGGATCGCCTCGGACTCCAGCGCCCGCAGGTGGCTCAGCTGTGGGCGGGTGGCTGTGCTCATACCCGCTCCGGTGCCGTGACCGCGGGGCTGCTCGCGGTCAACACCCCGGCGCCCTGAGGCTGGCCCGCCACCTCGTCGAGCAGCGCCTGCTCGGAGTCCGGCAACGCCTGATCGGAGCCGGGCAGCACCAGACCGGAGTCTCCGAGCAGGAGGAACCCCGCGACGATCACTGCCACCGGCACGCCGAAGATCACTCCCACTGGAATCTCGCCACCGGCGTTTTTGATCATCGCCAGCGCCGAGCCCAGCAGCACGGCGCCAAGCAGGACGCGCAGCCTGTGCGCGGGCACGCGGTCGATGAACTGCGTGCCGATCCACACGCCGGGAATCGAACCGATCAGGATGTTCCCCATCAGGCCGAAGTCGACGTTCCCGCTCACCACGTGCGCGACGCCCGCCACCCACAGCAGCAAGGCGGCATGGAACACGTCGGTGCCGACCACACGCCTGGGCGTGAGGCGGAACAGCACGATCAGGGCAACCCCGACCAGCGCTCCACTGCCCACCGAGGTGAGCCCCAGGATCGTTCCCAGCACGAAGCCCATGGCGACCGCCGCGATCCGTGTGCGCGTCGTGAATTTGAACGTCTCCCGCTCGCCGGCCGCGAGATGACCGAGCAGGAATGTCCGCACGAGCACGACCATCGCGACAATCACGAGCGCGCCCGCCACGCATGCCAGCAGCACCTGATCGAATTCCTCTCCATATGCCTCGTGCAGGCGGTCGATCAGGAGCACTCCAAGCAGCGCGCCCGGGACGCTGCCGAACGCGAGCCACTTCGACACGGCGACATCCACCGTGCCTTTGCGCAGGTGCCGCCAGCCACCTAGCGTCTTCGTGACTGCGCCGTAGGCGAGGTCGGTGCCGACCGCTACGACCGGCTGCACTCCCAGCACGATGATCAGCAGCGGGGTCATCAGCGATCCGCCGCCGATCCCGGTGAGCCCGATCAGAATGCCGACGCCAAGGCCGAACAGCACGACCAGTGGATCGATACCGAGCACTAGCTTCTGTCCGGCGCCCGCAGGTGGCTCAGCGGTGGGCGTGTCGCGACGGCCATCTCAAGATGGGTCGATCACTTCTACGTGGATGCCACACTCGGTCTTGTCGGTTCCCGCCCAGCGGCCCTCGCGGCCGCTGCCGGGCTGCGTGCACGGGGCGCAGCCGATCGACTCATAGCCCTGGTCGTGCAGCGGGTTGTACGGAAGGTCGCGCTCGTGGATGCGCCGCCACAGGTCCTTGTCGGTCCAGTGCGCAAGCGGGTTGTACTTCCACAGCCCGCGCACCTCGTCGCGCTCGATCAGCTCGGTCTGCGCGCGTGTCGGCCCCTGCTCGCGGCGGATGCCCGTGATCCAGCCCTCGGCGCCGGCCAGCGAGCGCTCGAGCGCGGCGACCTTCGCGACCGAGCAGCAGTGATCGGGGCCGCTCCACGGCTCGTCCGGGCTGCTCGCGTCGACGACCTCGATCTGTACGCCAAAGCGATCCTCGAAGGCGCGCCAGGTCTTCATCGTCTCCTCGAACAGCACGCCCGTGTCGATCGTCAGAACGCGCACCGCTTGCCCGGTTCCCTGATCGAGGCGCAGCAGCTCGTCGAGCAGCACCGACTCCTCCTTCTGAAACGAGCACAGCAGGACGGCCTGCTCGCCGTGGCGCGCCGCCTCGCGCAGCGTGTGCGTGAGGCTCGGCGCAGGGTCGAAGTGGGTGCTGGCTTGTGCCATCGGGCTATGTGTTGGGGGCATCTGATCGGTCCTCGCTTGAGTGTCTCATCTGATCTGACCTATACGGCGCACTCGCCCTCACCGCGAATGACTTCAAAGGGCACGTCACGATTCCAGTCGATGAAGGTGTTCATCGTCTCCAACCCGAAGTCGACCGGCAGCGACAGATCCTTGACCTCGGCCTCCAGCTCGCCGGCGCCGACGCGGGCGAGATACTCGTTCCACTCCTCGCCGTCGTTGCGGTTGGCCTCGTACTGGACGATCCAGCGCTCGATCGCCTCCGGCACGCGCTTGGACGGAAGGCGCAGCTTCAGGCGCGTGCCGAACTGGACGTCGCCGCCTTCGAACACGCCGCCGACGTGCGGGATGTATGCGGGAATCGTGTGCTCGCCGACTTTGATCGACGCGCCCGTGAAGCCGATGCTGGCGACGTGGTGCTGGCCGCAGCCGTTCGGGCAGCCGCTGATCTTGATGTTCAGCTTGCGCGTCAGCTCGTCGGTGATCTCCAGCGCCTCGATTCGCTCCTGCACCGCCTGGTTGAGGCCCATCGAGCTGGTGATCCCGAGCTTGCACGAGTCCGTGCCCGGGCACGACACGACATCGTCGATCTCACGCGAGCCGTGCTCTCCGAGCCCGTGCTCGGAGAGCGCCTTCCACAGGTCGTACACGCACTCCTCGCGGACCCACCGCAGCACGAAGTTCTGCTGGACGGTCGTGCGCGCGTAGCCGCCCGCGTAGTCGCGCATGATCTTCGCCAGGCCGCGGAACTGCTCGGGCGTGAGGTCGCCGCGGGTGACTTTGGCCTCAACCGTCACGAAGCCCTCCTGCTTCTGCTCGCGCACGTTCGCCGCGCGGAAGCGCTCGAACTCGGCGAGGTCGCCGTTGGGGCTGCCGTACGTCTGCGCCGGCGCCGGCGCGCTCTCGCGCTCGTCGTCGACGAACAGGCGCTGCTCGATCGAGAAGTCGCGTTCGCCGACCCAGTCGCCCCGCATCTCCTCCTCGGCCTGCTTGCGCAGCTCGTCGATTCCGTACTTGTCGACGAACACCTTGATGCGCGCGCGAGCGCGGTTGGCGCGCAGCCACTCCTGGCGGTCGAAGATGCGCATGACCGCCTCGGTGACCTTCAGATATTCGCCGTTGTCGAGCTCCAGGAAGTCGTACAGCACCTGTGCCTTGCGCGGCATGATCGAGGTGCCGCCGCCCACGAGCATCTCTACGCCGCGAACCTCGCCACGGCCCTCGATCTCGCGCACTCGCGCGCGGAAGGCGACGTCGTGGATGCCGCTGATCGCGCGGTCGCGCGGACCGCCGTCGAAGGAGGTCTTGACCTTGCGCGGCATCGCCTGGGTGGTGGGGTGGCGCACGAAGTAGCGCACATAGGCGCCTGCGTAAGGCGTGAGGTCGAACAGCTCGTCCTTGGCGACGCCGGCCCACGGGTCGCCGGTCACGTTGCGCATCGTGTTGCCGCAGCCCTCGCGGCTGGACAGCCCCTGCTCGCTGGTCTCGCGAATCAGCTTCTCGGCGTCGAGCAGCGGGACGTGGTGCAGCTGGATGTTCTGGCGCGTCGTGATGTGACCCTTCTTCAGCGGCACGTACTTCTCGACCACGTCGGCAAACGCCTCCATCTGCTCCGGCGTGATCCCGCCGAACGGGAGCTTCACGCGGATCATCTGCACGTCGGCCTGGCGCTGCCCGTAGACGCCCTGCTTCAGACGAAACTTGATGAACTCGTCTTCAGCCGTCTGCCCCTCGAGGAATTTCGATGCCTCGGTCTTGAAGTCGTCGAACTCGCGCTGCAGGATCGGGATCACGTGCCCGGGCACGTTCTGGAGCACCTCTGGGTCCTTCAGCGTGCCGCGCTGAGAGGGAACTGAAACTGGCTCCATCAAGAAACCTCCTCAGTCCGGATGCGGGTGTCCGGGCTGCATTAGACGTTGTTCGACCGGCGACAGGACTATTGAGGCTAAAGCCTAGCGGCTTTCAGGTATTTATCCAGGGGTCCCGGACATCGGTCTCCGAGTCCCTCTCCACGCCTTCGAGGATAGCCGCGCGCTGCCAGGGATCCGACTGCTGCCGCGGCGCTCGCGCGGGCGGCGCGGTGGCGCGCATGAAGCGCTCGAGGGCCGCCACCACAGCGGCCGCCTCCTCCGGCGAGGCGGCCGTCCCGTTCGTCTCCAGCCGCAGTGGCCGCGCGCTCATCTGCACAGTGTGACAAACGGCCGGCGCTCCACACCGTCCCTCAGGCCGCAGCGGCACGCACGGTGTTCCGAACACCGTTACACTGCACGCGCATGCCCGCGCCGATCCCCCGCGTCTCGGTCCCCGACCAGGTCTTCGACCGCCTGCGCCACGCGATCCTCTCGGGCGAGTACCGCCCTGGCGACCGACTACCGACGCAGCGCGCGCTGGCGGCCGACCTGCAGGTCAACATGGCGACGGTCCGCGAGGCGCTCAAGCGCCTGCAACAGCTGCGCCTGGTCGAGATCCGTCACGGCGATGCCACGCGGGTGCTCGACTGGCGCCGATCCGGCGGCCTCGAGGCGCTCGTGCTCGCAGGCAGCGGCCAGGAGGCGGTCGTCGGCGACCTGTTCGAGGCGCGGCGCCTGCTGCTCGTCGAGGCGGCCAGGCTCGCCGCCGCTCGCCGCTCGCAGGAGCAGTCCGTCGCACTGCTCGAGCTGGCCGACGCGGTCGCGCTGGCCGGCGAGGACGAGTCGGCCCTGCTCGCCGACTGGGAGTTCATGGCTGCGCTCGTCGAGGCCGCCGGCAACCTCGTCTTCCAGCTGATCATGAACTCCGTGCGCGAGCTCTACCTGCCCCGGGCCGACGCGTTCACGGCGCTCGTCGCCGACCGGCGGCGGCTCGCCAAGCTCTATTCGCGCGCGGCCGTCTGCGTGAGCGACGGCGACGGCGACGGCGCGGCGTTGGCGATCGAGCAGCTTGCCGAGGCGCAGGAAGCGATGTTCCGGTGAGCGGGGGCCTCGACAGCTTTCTCGGCGCCGCTCCGAGGCCCCAGCGCGCGGTGCTGCGCCTGCTGGTGGCCCTCGCGCGGCGACCGCGAGGCGCCGCCCTGCTGGCCCGCTTGCCGCTGGCGGAGCGGGCGGCGTGCTCGACGCTCGGGCTCGGCCGCTACGACGATCCCGCGATCGCCGCAGCGCTCGGCTGGGACGCCGCTGCCGTCGTCGCCCGCGGGCGCGCGCTGCGCCGCGAAGAGGGACGGCCGTGAGCGAGCGCCTGGACGCCGACGTGTGCGTGGTCGGCGCGGGCGCCGGCGGCGCCGTGGTCGCCGCCGAGCTGGCCGAGGGCGGCGCGCGGGTGGTCGTGCTCGACCAGGGCCCGCGCCACGATCCAGACGATTTCACCGCGCGCCCGCCCGAGATGCTCGCGCGCCTGTATCGCGACGGCGGCCAGACCGCCACGCTCGGGACGCCGCCGATTTTGCTGCCGCTCGGCAGCGGGCTCGGCGGGACCACGCTGGTCAACTCCGGGACCTGCTTCCGTACGCCGCCGCACGTGCTCGAGCGCTGGGCGCGCGACTTCGGGCTGGAGCTCGACGAGGCGACGCTGCGCCCGTGCTTCGAGCGTGTCGAGCGGGCGCTCTCGGTCGCGGAGGTCTCGCCCGAGCTGGCCGGGGCCAATGCGGCGGTCGCGCGGCGTGGCGCCGAGCGGCTCGGCTGGTCGCACGGGTACCTGCGTCGCAACGCGCGCGGCTGCGTCGGCTCGGGAGTGTGCGTGTTCGGCTGCCCGACCTCGGCAAAGCAGCACACCGGCATCACCTACATCCCGCGCGCCAGCGCCGCCGGAGCGCGCATCGTCACGGGCGCGGAGGTGCGCGAGGTGCGCGTCGAGGGCGGACGTGTGCGCGGCGTCGGCGCCAGGCTCGCGCACGGCCGGCGGCTCGAGGTTCGCGCCCCGACGGTCGTCGTCGCCTGCGGCACGATCCACACGCCGTCGCTGCTCGAGCGCAGCGGGCTCGCCGATGCGTCCGGGCAGCGCGGGCGCAACCTCGCGCTGCATCCCGCCACCGCCGCCTTCGCCCGGATGGAGGAGGTCGTCGACATGGCCCGCGGCGTCCCGCAGAGCTTCTACATCGACGAGTTCGCCGCCGAGGGCATCATGTTCGAGGGTGTCGCCGGACCGCCGGCCTATGCGGCCATGGCGCTGCCGCTGACCGGCGACGCCCACGCCAACGCGATGTCCGACTATCGCCGGCTTGCGCAGTTCGGCCTGATGGTCAGCGACTCCTCACGAGGACGCGTGCGCACGATCGGCGGGCGCCCGGTGATCCGCTATGACCTGTGCGCCGAGGATGTGGCGAAGTTCCGCAGCGGGCTTGCACGCATGCGCGAGCTGTTCCTCGCCGCCGGCGCACGCGAGGTCTATCTCCCGCTCCCGGCCGGTCTACCTCCAGCGCGCGCCCGCGCCCGCGATCTGACGCTGATGGGATTCCATCCGCTCGGCACCGCGCGCGCAGATGCGCGCGCCAGCCACGGCGTCACCGACGGCGACCTCGCCCTCCACGGCGTCGCAGGCCTGCACGTCGCCGACGGCTCGGTCGTCCCGAGCGCGCTCGGCGTCAACCCGCAGCTGACGATCATGGCGCTCGCGACGCGCCTGGCATTTCGACTGCTCGGCGCGCCGGTTCCGCGCGCCGCAGCGCCGTCCCGCAGCAGACCCGTGCCCGCGACCCACTAGGAGATCTCATGTCTTTCCTGATCGATCCACCCTGGCTGTATGCGACCGGCCGCGCCTACGGCCGGCTGATGCCCGAGCGCACGCCCGCAGCGCGCGCCGTCAGCGGTGCGACCGCAGGCGTGTTCCTGGCCACGAGCATCTCGCTCTATCTGAACGGCCGCTGGACGCGACCGATCTGGAAGGCCTGCCGAGCCGAGAGCGGGCGCGACTGGATGCTCAACTCGGGGGTCTTTCGCCTCGATCACCGGCGCGCAGGCCGGGGGGTCCATGCGATCTCGGCGCTGATCTTCGCGACCTACCCCGCGTGGCTGCTCCTGGGCGAACGCGCCGGGCGCGGCAAACCCTAGGGAGCTACAGCGGGATGTTCCCGTGCTTGCGCTTCGGGCCCGGTTCGCGCTTGCTCTGCAGCGTGTGCAGCGCCACGATCAGCTTCGGGCGCGTCTCGTGCGGCACGATCACGTCGTCGATGTAGCCGCGCTCGGCCGCCGTGTAGGGGTTGGCGAAGCGCGCCTTGTAGTCCTCCATCAGCTTGCCGCGGCGCTCCTGCGGCGTCGGGCTTCCGGCGATGTCGCGCCGGTAGATGATGTTCACCGCGCCCTCGGGGCCCATCACGGCGACCTCCGACGTCGGCCACGCGAAGTTGAAGTCGGCCAGCATGTGCTTGGAGGCCATCACGTCGTAGGCGCCGCCGTAGGCCTTGCGTGTGATCACCGTCAGCTTCGGCACGGTCGCCTCGGTGAACGCGTACAGCAGCTTGGCGCCGTGGCGGATGATCCCGCCCCACTCCTGGCTGGTGCCCGGTAGGAACCCTGGCACGTCGACGAACGTGAGAATCGGGATGTTGAAGGCGTCGCACGTGCGCACGAAGCGAGCCGCCTTCGCCGAGGCGTCGATGTCCAGCACGCCCGCCAGCTGCGCCGGCTGGTTGCCGACGATCCCGATCGCGAAGCCGTCCAGGCGCGAGAAGCCGCAGATGATGTTCTTCGCGTGGTGTTCGTGCACCTCGAAGAACTCTTCGTCGTCGACGATCAGCTTGACCACGTCGCGCATGTCATAGGGCTTGT
>JAXDGQ010000291.1:0-13407 GCA_034664965.1 Solirubrobacteraceae bacterium
CGCTGGTCTTCAAGTTCTTCGCGGCGATCAAAGGCGGCCTGCTGCTGCTGCCGAAACTCAAGCTGCTGACGACCTCGGCCACGGCGCTCGTGTCGGTCGCCGCCTACAGCCTGTTCTTCGGCTGGCCGCTCGCCGCCGGGTTCGTCGCGCTGCTGTTCGTGCACGAGATGGGGCACGTGATCGCCTTGCGCCGCGAGGGGATCAAGGCCAGCGCGCCGATGTTCATCCCGTTCCTCGGCGCCGCGATCTTCTCCAAGTCGCTCGGCGACAACGCGCTCGCGGAGGCGCGCGTGGGCCTCGCCGGGCCGATCCTCGGCAGCCTCGGTGCGGCGGCGGTGGCGATCGCCGGCGCGATCACCGGCAGCCCGCTGCTGCTCGCGCTCGCGTACATCGGCTTTCTCATCAACCTGTTCAACCTGCTCCCCGTCGTGCCGCTCGACGGCGGCCGGGCGATGGCCGCGATGGCGCCGTCGATGTGGTTTGTCGGCTTCGGCGCGCTCGTCGCCCTGGAGCTATGGCGGCCCAACCCGATCCTCCTGATCATCGTCATCTTCGGCGGCCTGGAGACCTGGCGGCGCTGGAAGCAGCGCAAGACGCGAACGCTCGAGCAGGCCGCCTACTACCGCGTATCCCCACGCAATCGCCTGATCGTCGGCGCCGTCTACATCGGCCTGATCGTCGCGCTGGTGATCGGCATGGAGGCGTCCTACGTGCACTACGCCTCCGGACACGACTTCGCGCACTACTTCTAGGCGCCGGCGCAGCCTGGCAGCGGCTAGCGGCGCGCTTCGCGCACGGCGCGTTCCATGTCGCGCTTGGTCTCGCGCTCGCGCAGCGTCTGGCGCTTGTCATAGAGGTCCTTGCCGCGCGCCAGCGCGATCTCGGCCTTGGCGTGCGCACCGGAGAAGTAGATGCGGGTCGGCACGAGCGTCAGACCGCGCTCGGATGCCCGGGCGGCGATGCGGTCGAGCTCGCGGCGGTGCGCCAGCAGCTTGCGCGGGCGTTCGGGGTCGTGGTTCTCGCGCGACGCCGGCGCGTAGGGCGGGATATGCACCGAGTGCAGCCACAGCTCGCCGTCGCGGATCGCCGCGTAGCCGTCCTTCAGCTGGGCGCCGGACTCGCGCAGCGCCTTGACCTCGGTGCCCTCGAGCACGATCCCGCACTCGACGCGCTCGAGCAGCTCGTAGCGGTGCGAGGCGTAGCGATTGGACGCCACGTCGCCCGCGCCGATCTTGCGCTTTCCTTTGGCTTTGGCCATCGCTTTGAGACTAGCCCTCCTGCGGGTCCTCGACCACGGGCAGCAGGTCCACGCGCCCCCGCGGCGTGTCGACGCGCGAGACGCGCACCGCCAGCTGGTCGCCCAGGCGCAGCGTCGCGCCGCTGCGCTCGCCACGCAGGATCGTGCCCTCCTCGTTGATCTCCCACCAGTCGCGCTCGCCCGACGGGACGTGCATGTTGCGCACCGCGAGCATGCCCTCATAGACCGGCTCGCCGGGCTTGACCTTGTCGGCACCCGGTGCGGCCGGGCGGCCGAACGCGACAAATGCCCCGGCTGCGATCAGCCCGACGACTTCGCCGGTGAACTCCTGCTCCCAGCCCTCCTCGTACAGCCGCCGCTCGAGATCGAAGCAGGCGGCCACGTCGTCTGCGTCGCGCTCGATCTTCATCGCCTCGCGCTCGCGTTCGGAGGTCCACTCTCCCAGCTGCGAGAGCTCACCCGCGCGCGGCGCGGACTCCCCGGCGCCGACCGCCGACAGCAGCGCACGATGGCAGACGAGGTCGGGATAGCGCCGGATCGGGGACGTGAAGTGGCAGTAGTTGGCCGAGCGCAGACCGGCGTGGCCGAGGTTCTTGGGCGAGTAGTAGGCCTGCTTGAGCGAACGTAGGATCAGCGCGTTCAGCGCCCGGCCTCCGTGGCCGGTCCGACGCACGTGCTCCTCTAGGCGCTGTGAGATGACGCCCACCAGCTCGGTCGCCTGCGAGGAGGACATGCGCTTCGGAAGCGCGGGCGTGGGCACGCCCAGCGAGGCCAGCTGCGCAACGAGTCGCTCGACCCGTTCGTGCTCGGGGCGCTCGTGCACCCGGTACAGGCACGGCACGCGCTGGCGCGCCAGCAGCCCGGCGACGGCCTCGTTGGCGGTGATCATCAGGTGCTCGATCAGGCGGTGGGACTCGGTCTGCTTGCGCGCGCGGATCTCTGTGATGTTGCCGTGCTCGTCGAAGATGAACTCCGGCTCCTCGGAGTCCACGGCCAGGGCGCCGCGCTGCTCGCGTGCGCGCTGCAGGGCGGCGGCGGCGGTGCGTGCGGCGGCCAGCGACGTCGCCCATGGCTGGAGCGCCGGCTCCTCGCCGGCGAAGATCCGGTCGACGCGCTCGTAGTCCAGCCGCTCGTCGGAGCGAATCACCGAGCGATAGAACTCCGCGCTCTGCACCGCGGCGCCGTCGAGCACCAGCTCGACCGTCACCGCCAGTCGCTCGCGCGCCGGCACGAGCGAGCACGCGTCGCTTGACAGCTCCGGCGGCAGCATCGGCTCAACGGCGCCGGGCACGTAAACGCTGGTGGCGCGCGCACGCGCCTCGACGTCCACGGGCGAGCCTTCGGGTACGTAGGCGCTCACGTCGGCGATGTGCACCCACACGCGCGTAGCACCGGACCCCAGCGCTTCGCCCGAGATGGCGTCATCGAAGTCCCGTGCGCTGACCGGGTCGATCGTGAAGGTGGCCAGGTCGGTCAGGTCGCGCCTGGAGGGCAGGTCCCCGCGCACATCCAGGCCGCGGTCGCGCGCCCGCTTGGCCGCGCGCTGGACTGGGCGCTCAAAGCCACGCGCAAGGCCACGCTCGCGCATCAGCGCCTCGATCAGCGAGCTCGCCGACTGGCGCTCCTGCGGCGGCCACACGACGCGCGAGTCCGCTTGGGCTGAGCGTTTGCGGCCTCGCTGGGCCGGCGGGCGCCGGCGGGCGCTCACTTGACCTTCGCGGCGAGCGTACCCAGGGCCACGTCGAGCCCGTGGTTCGAGTCGACGCCGTGTCGCACGAGCAGTTCTGGCGTGATGCCGGCCCCCTGCTTGACGCCCGCGCCGCCGAGGTTGCGTCCGTTGGGCGTGAAGTACTGACCGACGGTGATGTCCAGTGCGCCGCCGTTTGACAGCGGCTCCTCCTCTTGAAAGACGCCCTTGCCGAACGTGTGCGTGCCGACGACCGTCGCGCGGTGATGGTCCTGCAGCGCGGCGGTGACGATCTCCGCCGCTGAGGCCGTGTTGCCGTCGACGAGGACCACGACCGGGATCTTGGGCGAGATCGCTCCGCCTGTGGCGGTGAGCGTCTCGCTTGGCTGGGTGCGCCCGCGCGTGGAGACGATCGTGCCCTTCTCGACGAAGATGCTCGCGATCAGCCGCGCCTCCTCGACCAGGCCCCCGCCGTTCGCGCGCAGGTCCAGCACGATCCCGCGCGCGCCAGCGCGCAGCTCGCGTTCGACGCCTTCGCGCACTTCGCCGTGCGCGCCCGGGCTGAACGTGGCGAGCGCGACGACCCCGAGCTTGACGCCGTGGAAGGCCTTGGTCGCCGACGCGACCACCGGCTCGGCGATCGTCGCGCGTGTGAGCGTCAGCGTCTTGAGCACCGTGTGTCCACCCTGCTTGCGCTCGATGCCCAGCTTGACGTCCGTGCCGGGTGGCCCCTTGACCAGCGCGATCGCCTTTTCCGCGGAGAGCCCGGCGAGCCTGTGGCCGTCGGCCATCACGATGAGGTCGCCGGCGCGCAACCCCGCGCGCGCCGCGGGCGAGCGGTCGAACACGCGCGCGATGCGCAGGCCGCGGCGGTCGGGCGCAACCGACACGCCGATGCCGGTGAAGCTGGGCGGCTGGTTGAACTCGCGGAACTCACGCGGGGTCAGGTAGTGCGAGAAGCGGTCGCCGAGACTCGCGACGGCGCCGGCGATCGAGGCGTTCGTCAGCCGGCCCTTGGGGACCGGCCGGTAGTAGTCGCTGGCGATGCGGCTGATCGCTTCGTCGACCACGCGCGTTTCGTGATCGGCGACGAACGCGCTGCGCGCGAATCCCGGCAGGTCTTCGGGGTGCCCTCCGAGATACACGCCGAGGATCAGCAGGATTGGCAGAGCCGCCACGAGCGCCGCCAACCGCGAGTGTCGTCGTCCGGAGGGCATCGGCCCCGCAGACTACGGGTCAGACCTTGAGGAAGCGCCGCAGCGAGATGCCCGAGCCCGCAGCGGATACGGCGATCGCGCAGCCCATCAGGATGGCGATCAACAGCGGGAAGGCGATCATGTCCGGTTGCGAGATCAGCTTCACGGTGTTGGCGAGCGGATCGACGAGCGTGACCTTCGCCAGCGCCAGCAGGCCGATCGCGGCAGCGCCCCCGAGCGCGCCGAGGAACAGCCCCTCCAGCACAAACGGCCAGCGGATGAACCAGTCGGTGGCGCCGACGAGCTTCATCACCTCGACCTCGCGACGGCGCGAGAACAGCGAAAGGCGAATCGTGTTGGAGATCAGGAGCACCGACGCGAGCACCAGCAGCGCCGCCAGCAGCGCCATGGTGATCTTGATCACGCGCGTGGCCGACAGGATCGTGTCGGTCTGGGCCTGGCGATTCTGCACGGCGGCGATCGCCGGGTCGGTCACCAGGCGCGTCCCCAGCGGGCTCGACTGGTCGAGCTCGGCGCGGACCGCGCCGGAGTTCTCCGGACGGTCGGGCGTGATGCGAAAGATGTCCGGCAGCGGGTTGTAGCCGATCAGCGCAAAGGCCTGCGGGTTGGCCTTCTTCGCGGTTTCGTAGCCCTGCTGCTTTGAGACGAACTGGATGCGCTTGATGTGCGGCGCCTTCTCCAGCTCACCGCGCACACGCGCCACTTCGGCGGCGCTCGCGCTGGTCGTCATGTCGACGTCCACCAGCACGCGGCCGCGCACGTCGTTGGCCGCCCCGTTGGTCGCCTCGACGACCGGAATGAAGACGCCGAGCACGAGCGTCGTGACGAGCACGGACGCGAGCGCGGCGAAGCTCGGCACGGCGTTGCGCTGCATCGAGCGGAACGCTTCTTTGAGGAAGAACCCCGGCCTCACGAGACTTCCCGTTTGAGGCGCTCCCCGAGCTCGTCGGTGTTCTCTTCGCGCGCCCCGTACAGCCCCGATGCCTCGTCGCGGACGATCCGCCCGCGCTTGAGCTCGATCACGCGGCGGCGCATGCGGTCGACCATCTCGTTGTCGTGGGAGGCGACGATCACCGTCGTGCCGGCGCGATTGATGCGGTAGAGCAGCTGCATGATGCCGATCGAGGTCTCCGGGTCGAGGTTGCCCGTGGGCTCGTCGGCGAGCAGCAGCGGCGGGTGGCTGGCGAACGCGCGCGCGACCGCCACGCGCTGCTGCTCGCCGCCGGAGAGCTGATGCGGGTAGTTGTGCAGCTTCGTCGACAGGCCCGTCAGGCGCAGGATGTCGGGCAGCGTCGCGCGAATCTGCTTGCGCGGCGCGCCGGTGACCTGCAGCGCGTAGGCGATGTTGTCGTAGACCGTGCGCGTCGGCAGCAGCTTGAAATCCTGAAAGACGACGCCGACGTTGCGCCGGTAGTAGGGCACCTTCTTGCGCTCGATGTCGGCGAGGTCGCGTCCGGCCACGCGGATGCGACCGTCAGTCGGCTCGAGCTCCTTGATCAGCAGGCGCATGATCGTCGACTTTCCCGAGCCAGTCGGGCCCACGAGGAAGACCATCTCCTGGCGGCGGATCGCGAACGTTGCGCGTTCGAGTCCGATCCCGCCCGGCCCGTAGAGCTTTGAGACGCCGCGGAACTCGACGACCGTGTCGCGGTCGTCGCGCACCGGCGGCGGCGAATGCCGCGGCTTGGCGTGCGCGCCGCGGCGCTGGCGCTCTGAGATCTGAGGCCGCGCGGGCAGCGAGACCTCGCCCAGCGCGGGATCGTCCTGCGGCGCGGTCACTGTCTCGGTCGCTCGCACGGCCTCGGAGGGTACCGTGGCACCGCGGCCTCGCCGGCCAAAACTCCTGCATGCAAGTGGTTTTGCATTTCGGCTCCCTCGACCCTCGGGCAGGGCTCCCGCGGGCGGATATCGTGGGCGGCCGATGGCGAGCATCCAGACGACGACCGTTTCGGCCAACGAACTGCCGATCCACCGCATCTCCCTGGCGGGCACTCGCGCGCTGACCGTCCTCGTCGCCTTCGACGCGGGCGCGCGCAACGAGCGCCCGCAGGAGAACGGCATGGCTCACTTCCTCGAGCACCTCGTCTTCAAGGGCGGCGAGAAGTACCCCACCTACAAGGACGTCAACGAGACCGCCGAGCGGCTCGGCGGTTCGCTCAACGCCTACACCAGCCACGATCTCGTCGCGTTCCACATCACCGTGCGCGCCGAGAGCGCCGGCCCGGCGATCGACCTCTTGTCGGACTTCGTCGGGCGGGCGAAGATCGACGCCGACGAGCTCGACCGCGAGCGCGGCGTCGTGATCCAGGAGATCAACCGCGCCTTCGACCAACCGTCGATGATCGCCGAGTACCTGATCGATCGCGCGGCGTTCGGCGAGCACCCGCTCGGGCGCACCGTGCTCGGCCCCGAGGAGAACCTGCGCAGCTTCACGCGCGAGGGAATCGTGGCCTTCCGCGAACGGCGCTGGTCCGGCGCGCGCGGCGGCGCCTTCCTTGTAGGCAACCTCGATCACCTCCCTGACGAGGAGCAGCTGCAGGAGCACTTCGCGCGCTTTGCAGCCCTGCCCCCGCCCGACCCCTACGAGCCGGCTCCGGACTTCGCCCCGCAGACGCTCGTCGAGGAGCGCGAGACCAACCAATCGCACCTGCGCATGATCTACCGCCCGGACATAGCCGTCTCAGACGTGCGCCAGCGAGCCGCGCTGTCGATCTACTCCACGCTGCTGGGCGGCTCGATGGGCTCGCGCCTGTTCGACGAGATCCGCGAGAAGCGCGGGCTGTGCTACTCGGTCTACGCGATCAACCACGCCTTCGCCGACGTGCCGATTCTGCAGCTCGGCTCGGGACTGGACTCGACCAAGTGCATCGAGGCGTATACGCGCATGCGCGAGATCGTCGACGAGCTGCGCGACGCCGGCCCCACCGAGGAGGAGGTTCAGCGAGCCCGCGCCTACGCCGCCGGACGGCTCGTGCTGGCCTTCGAGAACACCAACGCCGTCGCGCGCTACGCCGCCAACCAGAAGATCGTCTATGGCGAGTCGATCGACCCCGACGAGGCGATCGCGGCGCTCGACGCCGTCACCTTCGACGAGGTCCGCGAGGTCGCCTCGGGCGTCGCCGACAAGCTGGCGATCGCCTGCGTCGGGCCGCACACGGCCGACGAGTTCTAGGGGCCGTGCCGTATACGTCCACTACCCGATTGCGACCATGCGATCGATCGGCACCCTGGCCCGCACGGCGATCTCCTGCGGTACGCGAACCTCGTACTTCATCTCCCGCAGCGCGTCGCGCAGCTTCGGCAGCGTGATCATCTTCATGTACACGCACGAGGCCTCGGCGTTGGCGGGAATGAACTCGACGTCCGGCGCGGCCATCCTGAGTGGGTGGAGCATGCCGACCTCGGTGGCCACGATCGCCTCGCGGACCTTGCCGGGGCCGCCGGTCGCATCCGTGGCCTGTGAGGAGCCGTCCAAACCTGGTTCCTTGACCTGCAGGCCCGGCTCGCTGTCGGTCAGAGCGGTGGCAGACTCGGCGTACTTGAGCATCCCGCCTGTCGAAAGCATGTGCACGCCCTCGGCGGACACATCGCCCGCGGCAACGAACTCCATCACGCTCGTCGTACATCCGCACTCGGGGTGGATCAGGAAGTCGGCACCCGGATGGGCGGCGCGCGTGGCCTCGATGTCGACGGGCCGGATTCCCGCGTGGACGTGGCACTCCCCGTCCCACACGTGCATGCGCCGGCCGAGCTCCTTCTCGACGTAGGCGCCCAGCCACATGTCGGGGCCGAACAGGATCTCCGTGTCCTGCCCGTGCGTCTCGTAGATGTGGCGCACGACATCGACGGCGTTGGCCGACGTGCAGCAGTAATCGGTCAGCGCCTTGACCTCGGCCGTCGTGTTGACGTACATCACGACCACGCCCTCCGGATACTGCTCCCTCCAGGCGCCGAGCTGCTCAGCGTCGATCGACGCCGCCAGCGAGCACCCGGCGTCGAGGTCGGGGATCAGCACGGTCTTCTCGGGACACAGGATCGAGGCCGTCTCGGCCATGAAGTGCACGCCGCAGAACACGATCGCCTCACCCTCCGAGGCGGCCGCCTGACGCGAGAGCCCGAGCGAGTCGCCCACGTAGTGCGCCACGTCCTGCACCTCGGGCACCTGGTAGTTGTGCGCCAGGATCACCGCGCGGCGCTCGGCCGCGAGCTCGCGAACCTCGGCCTGCAGGGAGAGGATCTGTTCGGGCGACAGGGCCACCTGCGGGACCTGCTCGGGAACCATCGGCAGGGTTGGCGCCATTGGCAGGTTCATGGCAGGACCTCCAGGATCAGGGACAGATCGAGAGCCGGCGCCGAGTGCGTCAGCGCGCCCATCGAGATCCATTCTACCCCGGTCTCCGCGCGCGACCGCAGCGTCTGAAGCGTCACCCCGCCGCTGGCCTCGAGCTGTGCGCGGCCCGCCACCTGCGCGACAGCGGCGCGCAGTTGGTCGTCGTCCATGTTGTCCAACAACAGGCGCGGCGCGCCGGCCGCGAGCGCCTGCTCGATCTCGCTCGGGTCGCGCACCTCCACCTCGAGCGTGCCGGCCAGCTCCGGGGCGTGCGCGCGGGCGTGGGCGATCGCCTCGGCGATCCCGCCCGCCGCGGCGATGTGGTTGTCCTTGATCAGGATCGCGTCGTAGAGGCCCGCGCGGTGGTTGCTCGCGCCACCGGCCGCCACCGCCGCCTTCTCCAGCGCGCGCATCCCGGGCGTCGTCTTGCGCGTGTCGAGCACCGTCGCACCCGTGCCCTGCACGGCGCGTGCCGCGCGGGCAGCCATCGTCGCCACGCCCGACAGGTGACCGAGGAAGTTCAGCGCCGTGCGCTCGGCTGTCAGCAGCGCAGCGGCACGCCCTTGCACCGACATCACCGGTCCGCCTTGCTCGCGCCACACACCCTGCTCGACGAGGCGCTCGATGCGGGCGTCGGAGTCCAGCAGCAAGAACGCCGTCGCGGCGGCGTCCAGCCCGAAGATCGACCCCGGCGCCTTCTGCGTGATCAGCGCGCGCGCGGTTGCGTCGTCGGCAACGGTCGCCGCGGTCGTCACGTCCCCCGAGCCGACGTCCTCGTGCAGCGCAGCCTCGACCAGCTCGCGCAGACCCTCCACTGCGGTCTAGCTTTCCGACGACGCCGAGGAGAGCAGATACGCACGCACGAATCCATCGAGATCTCCCTCGAGAACGCGCTGAACGTCGCCCATCTCGACCCCCGTGCGATGGTCCTTGACCATCGTGTACGGGTGCAGGACATAGGAGCGGATCTGCGATCCGAAGTTGACGTCCTGCGCCTCGCCCTTCTCGCGCGCGATCTCCTCCTGGCGTTCGCGCTCGCGCTGCTCCAGCAGCTTCGCGCGCAGCATCGCCATTGCCGTCGCCCGGTTGGAGGACTGCGAGCGCTCGTTCTGGCACTGCACGACGATGCCGCTCGGGCGGTGCGTGATACGCACCGCCGAGTCGGTCTTGTTGACATGCTGGCCACCCGCGCCCGAAGCCCTGTAGGTGTCGACCTGCAGATCGTCCTCGTTGACCTCGACCTCACCCGTGTCCTGCACGACCGGCGCGACCTCCACCCCGGCAAAGCTCGTCTGGCGCCGGTGCGCCGAATCAAACGGCGACAGGCGCACCAGCCGGTGCACGCCGCGCTCGGCGCCGAACAGGCCATACGCGTTCTCGCCCGATGCGCGGAACGTCGCCGACTTGATTCCCGCTTCCTCGCCCGCGCTCACCTCCAGCAGCTCGACCGAGAAGCCCCGGCTCTCGGCCCAGCGCATCTCCATCCGCAGGACCATCTCGGCCCAGTCCTGCGCGTCGGTCCCCCCCGCCCCTGCGTTCACGGTCACGAGCGCGTCGCCGGCGTCGTATCTACCTGAGAACAGCCGCTGCAGCTCGAGCTCGGCCAGGCGCGCCTCTACAGACGCGATCTGCTCGTCGACCTCCGCCTGCAGCGACTCCTCCTCGACAGCCATCGCGACCAGCGCGTCGAGATCCTCGACGTCGGCGCTCAGCGCCCTGAATGTCTCCAGTCGCCGGCTCGCGCGCGAGTGCTCGCCGGAGACCGCGGCGGCCTGCTCGGAGTCGTCCCAGAAGCCCGGCTCTCCCATCTGCGTCTCGAGCGCCGCCACGCGCTCGCCCAGCGCAGCCGGGTCAAAGATAGTCCGTGAGCAGCTTCATCTGCTCACGGATCGAGGCCAGTCGCTCAGGAGTCGACTCGCTGGGGACGGTGGTGGCCACGCCATCACGCTATCAACCAGTATCGCGGCCGCGCTGACTCCACCCGAGCACGCCGAGCTCCGGCCTCGGCGGCTCGTCGAGCATGGCCAGGTACTCGAGCATGTGACCCGTGGGGTCGCGAAAATAGATCGCCGCGGCCGGCATCCATCCGATGTAGCTCGGCTCGGCCGCCGGGTCGCCGAAGAACGAGAGCGGGTCGACCCCGTTCGCCGAGAGTCGCCGCGGGGCCTCGAGCACATCCTCGAGCGCCATCGAGAACGCGACGTGCAGCTGCATTCCCATCGGCGCTGATCCCGTCGACCACAGCCCGAGCATGGCCTGCCCCGGTCGGCCGATCCAGTGGAAAGCGGCCCCTCGCTCCGGCATCTCGAGCGCCACCGGCAGCCCGACGACATCGCGGTAGAACTCGACCGAGCGAGGCAGATCGGCGACCGTCAGATGCGTCTCAAACAGCCCGCGAACGCTCACCCTTAGGCGCCGTGGCACTTCTTGAACTTCTTGCCGCTCCCGCACCAGCAGGGGTCGTTGCGCCCGACGGCGTGCTCCTCGTCGACGACGCGCTGCTCGACGACGGGCATCAGTTCTTCGCCCTGGCCTTCGACGTAGGACTCCCCATCCTGGCCGACGCCGGCGGCTGCGGCCGCCTCTTGCAGCGCCCCCGATCCGACCACGCTCTGGCCGCCCGAGTATGAGACGCGCCCGGCGCGCGTCGAGCTGCCGGCGGGCGCGAACGGCGCCATCTGCGACGCGGCGGCGCCACCGCCGTTCTCGCCCTCGACGTTGACCTCGACGTTGAAGATCATCCGGGCGAAGTCGGTCCACACGCTGTTCATCAGGTCGCCGAAGAGCGTGAAGGCCTCGTTCTTGTAGGCCACCAGCGGGTCGATCTGCGCGAAGCCGCGCAGATGGATGCCCTCGCGCAGATAGTCCATGTCGAACAGGTGCTCGCGCCAGCGTTCGTCGATGATCTGCAAGAGCAAGAAGCGCTCCAGCGCGCCCATCAGCTCCTCGCCGAGCGCCTGCTCTCGCGCGTCGTAGCGCTCGGCTGCCATGGCCGTGATGCGCTCGGTGAGCACCGCCCGGTCGACCCTCTCGGGGTCGAGGTCCCGATCGTCGAGATCGAGCGGGAAGAACTGCCCGAGCGCCGTGAACAGGCCGTTGAGGTCCCAGTCCTCCATGAAATCGCCCGGCGTGTACTGGTCGACTGTCCGCTCGATCACGCTGGCGACTTCGCGACGCGCCTCCTCGCCGATGCTCTGACCTTCGAGCACCTCGTCGCGGTAGGCGTAGATCACGCGGCGCTGCTCGTTCATCACGTCGTCGTACTCGAGCACGCGTTTGCGAATCAGGAAGTTCTGCTCCTCGACCTTCTTCTGCGCTTTCTCGATCTGCTTGGAGAGCATGCCCGCCTCGATCGGCTCCTCGTTGCCCTCCTCGTCGACGCCGCCGAGTTTGTCGAGGATCTTGTAGATGCGGTCGCCGGCGAAGAGGCGCACGAGGTCGTCCTCCGCCGAGAGGAAGAAGCGGCTCTCGCCCGGGTCGCCCTGGCGACCGGAGCGGCCGCGCAGCTGATTGTCGATGCGCCGTGACTCGTGTCGCTCTGTGCCGCAGATGAACAGCCCGCCGGCGGCCACCACGTGCTCGCGGTTCTCCTCGACGGCCCGCTCGATCGCCGGCAGCTCCTCGGCCGTGCGGCGCGCGTACTCCTCCGAGTCCGCATCGACCCCCTGGCGCGCCAGCTCCAGCGCCACGAGATGCTCGGGATTGCCGCCGAGCTTGATGTCGACGCCGCGTCCGGCCATGTTGGTCGCGATCGTCACCGCGCCGGGCTGGCCCGCCTCGGCGACGATCTCCGCCTCGCGCGCGGCGTGCTCGGGCTTGGCGTTGAGCACCGTGTGCGCGATGCCGCGCTGCTTCAGGCGCTCGCCGAGCAGCTCGGATACCTCGACGGAGATCGTTCCCACGAGGACGGGCTGCTTGTTCGCGACGCGCGCGGCGATCTCCTTGACCACCGCATTCCACTTGCCCTCCTTGGTCTTGTAGATCTGGTCGTTGCGGTCGGCCCGCACCATCTCCATGTTCGTCGGCACCTGCACGACCGGCAGCTCGTAGATCTTCATGAACTCCGTCGCCTCGGTCAGCGCCGTCCCCGTCATTCCCGAGAGCTTGTCGTAGAGGCGGAAGAAGTTCTGGTAGGTGACAGTCGCGAGCGTCTGGTTCTCCTCCTGCACCGAGACGCCCTCCTTGGCCTCGACAGCCTGGTGCAGCCCCTCCGACCAGCGCCGCCCGTCGAGGATGCGTCCGGTGAACTCGTCGATGATCATCGCCTGACCGTCGATCACCGCGTAGTCGACGTCGCGCTTGTACAGCGACTCGGCGCGCAGCGCCTGGATCAGGTGGTTGACCAGATGGCCGTTCTCGGCGCGGTACAGGTGGTCGATGCGCAGGTAGCGCTCGGCCTTGGCGACCCCCTGCTCGGTGATCGAGACCGTCTTGTGCTTCTCGTCGACCTCGTAGTCGAAGTCGGCGACGAACTGCTTCTTGGAGCGCGGATCCATCCCGTCCGGTGTTTTGCCGGCCGTCATCTGCGGCGCCAGGCGCGCGAACTTGACGTAGAGGTCGGCGGCCTGTTCGGGCGCGCCGGAGATGATCAGCGGCGTGCGCGCCTCGTCGATCAGGATGTTGTCGACCTCGTCGACGATCGCGAAGGGATGGCCGCGCTGCACCTTTTCGCCGAGGTCCGTCGCCATGTTGTCGCGCAGGTAGTCAAAGCCGAACTCCGAGTTGGTGCCATAGACGACGTCGCACGCGTAGGCTTGGTGCTTGTCCTCGAACGGCTGCATGTTCTGCAGCACGCCGACGGTCACGCCCAGGGCGTCGTAGATCGGGCTCATCCATTCCGCGTCGCGCCGGGCCAGGTAGTCGTTGACCGTGACCAGATGCACGCCCTTGCGCTCGACAGGGGCATCGTCGTCCT
>JAXDGQ010000292.1:0-5449 GCA_034664965.1 Solirubrobacteraceae bacterium
ACAACTACCTGCGCACGGCCGACGCGATCGAGGCGGCGCCGTCGGTCACGGCCTCGCAGTTCATCAATCGCCAGCTGGCGCTGGACTCGGGCGTGCCCGACGCGCAGATCGCGCTGGGCGACGCCTATGAGATCGACACGCCGGTGCCCAACAGCCTGCTGCTGGAGTGGGCCCAAGCGCAGCTTACGCGCGAGCTGTTCCCCGACTGCCCGGTCAAGTACATGCCGCCGACTCGCCACATGGACGGCAACCTGTACCGCACGCACGCCACCGACTCGCTGTTCAACCTGGTCACGATCGCCACCGGACAGGGCATCCAGACGATCGGCGTGCCGACCGAGGGAATCTTCACGCCGCACGTGCACGACCGCGTGATCGGCCTGGAAAACGTCAACTACGTGTTCAACGCCGCGCGCGACCTCGGCGAGGAGATCGAGTTCAAGCGCGGCGGCATCGTGCAGACGCGCGCGCAGGAGGTGCTCACCGGCGCGCACGCGCTGCTGGCGCGCATCGCCGAGATCGGCCTGTTCTCGGCGCTGGGCGAAGGCGTGTTCGGCGATGTGCCGCGCCAGCTCGACGAGGGCCGCGGCACGGAGGGCATCGTGGCGGTCGACGACGGCTATCTGAACCCGGCGACGGAGCTGATGCGCGGGGCGGCGAGCCATGCCTGAGCAGTCCTCACGCTGGCCGATCCCCGATCGGTCGGTGGACCTCTCGCGGGTTAAGCCCTACGCCGACCACCTCGGCGACGGGATCGTGCAGATGAGCTTCACGCTGCCGGTGCCCTACGGCCTGGCGGCGCGCAAGGCGGCGCAGGAGCTGGCGGCGAAGATGGGCTTTGAGCACCCGGAGGTCGTGCACTACCAGGAGCTGACCGACGGCTACACGTACTTCGTGATGTTCGGCGAGGCCACGCAGACGGTCGACTACGCGTCGATGAGCGACGAGGGCTTCGACGTCGAGTACATGTCAGAGGACGAGATCGAGGACTTCGCCGGCCGGGAGATCGGCCGGCCGGTCGTGGTCGTCGGCGCGGCGACGGGCACGGACACGCACAGCGTGGGCATCGACGCGATGCTCAACCTGAAGGGCTTTCACGGCCACCACGGCCTGGAGGGCTACAAGGCGTTTGAGACGCACAACCTGGGCAGCCAGGTGCCCAACAGCGTGCTGGTGTCGCGCGCGATCGACCTCGACGCCGACGCGATCCTCGTCTCGCAGACTGTCACGCAGCAGAATCTGCACATCGCCAACCTGACCGAGCTGGTGGAGATCGTCGAAGCGGAGGGCAAGCGCAAGCAGCTGATCCTCACCTGCGGCGGCCCGCGCGTGTCCAACGAGCTCGCCAAGGAGCTTGGCTTTGACGCGGGCTTCTCCAAGGGCACCTACCCGTACCACGTGGCGAGCTTCATCGTGCGCGAGCTGGCCGCGCGGATGGACGACAGCGGCCCGGCCCACCCGAGTGCCTCGTCCAACGGCGCGGCGCCTGCGAGCGGGGCGGCTGGCACGCGCACGGATGGCTAGCGCTGCGCCGCCACGGCTGAGCGACCTGCTCGCCGGCACGCGCGCGCTGGCGCTGGCGGGGCTGGCGAAGAACACGGGCAAGACAGAGACGCTGGCGGCGATCCTGCGCGAGCACGCGGCCGCCGGCCGACTCGTCGGCGTGACCTCGATCGGGCGCGACGGCGAGGAGCACGACGTGATCGACGCGCGCATCGCCAAGCCGCGGGTGCGCCTGCAGCAGGGCGGCCTGGTGGCGACCACGGGCGCGCTGCTGCGCTCCAGCGGCGTGGCGCACGAGCGCCTGCTCCAGACGGGCGTGCGCACGCCGCTGGGCGAAGTGGTGCTCGCCAGGCTGTCGCAGGCGGGCACCGTCGAAGTCGCCGGCCCGAGCGCCGCGGCGGATCTGCGGACGGTAAGCGACGCGATGCTCGAGCTGGGCGCCGAGCAGGTGCTCATCGACGGCTCGATCGACCGGCGCGCGGCCTCCTCGCCGGCGGTCGCCGACGGCCTGGTGATGGCCACCGGGGCGATCCTCGGCGAAGACATCGAAGCAGTCGTGACAGCGACCAGCGACGCCGTCGACCTCGTGCGCCTTCCGGCCGCCTCGGCGCCGGCCGGCGCCGGGCGCGCCGATGCGACGACAGGGGCGCCGGCCGGCGCTGAGGACGATGGGCGCGTCGTCGTGGACCGGCGCCTGGCGCTGAACGCCGAGCCGGCGCAGATCGCGGCGCTGCTGCGCGAGCATCCCCGCGCGGGCACGTTCGTGCTCGACGGGGCGCTCGGCGAGCGCTTCCTGGAGGGCCTGCTGGCCGCGCGCAGCGAGCGAGCGGGGCGCGAGCTGAGGATCGTGGCGGGCGACCCGACGAAGGTGTTCCTGTCAAGCCGCGGCCCGCGCTGGTACGCGCGTCAGGGCGTGTCGATCGAGGTGCTTCAGACGATCTCGCTGAAGGCGATCACGGTCAACCCAGTGGCGCCGCAGTCACACCGCTTTGACTCGCAGACGCTGCGCGAGCTGATCGAGGCGGCCGTCTCGGACGTGCCGATCCTCGACGTGCTCGACGACTCCTACTTGGCGTTGGCGAAGTAGTCGGCGTTGAGCTGCGTGAACTTCTGCCACTCGTCGGGAAGCTGGTCCTCAGCGAAACAGGCGTCGACCGGGCAGGCCTCGACGCAGGCGTCGCAGTCGATGCACTCCTCGGGGTCGATGTAGAGCATCTCGGCCGCGTCATATCCGGGCTCGTCAGGCGTCGGGTGGATGCAGTCAACGGGGCATACCTCGACACAGGAGTTGTCCTTGGTGCCAATGCATGGCTCGGCGATCACGTAGGCCATTCGCTCTTTCCTGTTGCGGTTGCGGGGATTCTTCGGGGCGCGCTTGGTACGAGAGGCGCATTTTAGAGACCCGCGCCGCCCGGGCCGGGCCCCATCGTAGTGGTCTCCGCTAGGTTTGCCCGATGCTGCTGCTCACGGGCGCAACGGGGCTGGTCGGCTCTGCGCTGCTGCGCCGTCTGGTCGCCGAAGGCGCGCAGGTGCGCTGCCTCGTGCGCGACCCGCGCAGGCTCGGCGCGCAGCGTGTGCGCGTGCAGATCGCGCTGGGCGACCTGACCGATCCGCCCTCCTTTCGCAACGCGCTGCGCGGCGTGAGCACGGTCGTGCACCTGGCCGCTTCGATCCGCGACCAGCCGCGCGGCTCGATCGAGGAGCTCAACGGCATCGCCACGTGGCGCATGGTGCAGGCGGCCGAGCGCGCCGGCGTGGAGCGCTTCGTGTTCTTCTCGGTGCTCGGAGCGTCGATCCACCACCGCGCGCGCTTCTTCCGCGCCAAGGCGCTGGCCGAGCAGGCGGTCGAGGAGGCGGGCCTGCAGTCGATCGTCTTCGCGCCGTCGATCGTCTACGCCCCGGGCGACCCGTGGCTGACGCTGCTGGAGCGCCTGGCATTACTGCCGGCCATGCCGGTGTCCGGACGCGGGCGCGCGCTGTATCAGCCGATCTGGGCCGAGGACGTGGCCGACTGCGTGATCGCGGCGCTGCGCGAGCCGGCTGAAGATCGGCGCACGGAGGGCCGCCGCGAGTCCGATCGGGGGGCAGCGGGCAGGCGCGGGCGC
This sequence comes from Solirubrobacteraceae bacterium, assembly GCA_034664965.1. Lineage (GTDB taxonomy): Bacteria > Actinomycetota > Thermoleophilia > Solirubrobacterales > Solirubrobacteraceae > Palsa-744. The sequence continues at coordinate 3,609 of JAXDGQ010000292.1, forward strand.
TACGAGCTGGCGGGCCCGGAGACGCTCAGCCACAACGACATCGTGCGCACGGTGCTCGGCTCCTTGAACCGCAAGCGGCCGCTGGCGCACGTGCCCACGCCGATCGTCTCGCGCTCGCTGCGGCTGCTCGAGCGAGTCATGGGGCCCAATGCGTTTGCGACCTGGGACGAGGCCGAGCTGATGGAGGTGCCGATGCTGTCGGCGCGCGGGGCTGCGGACGTGGAGGGGCTCGGGGTGCAGCCGGCGCGGATGGCGGCGGTGCTCGGCGTGGGCTAGCGGCACGCGGGGGGCGGGGGGCGGCGAGGTCGTGGGTCCGAGTCCACGCGCGACCGCGACCCATTGTCTGCATGGCTCTCGAGCGGGCTCGTCGGGATGCTCAGCTCGAGCAGCTGCGAACGCTGCTGAACAAGACCGCGGGCAGCGTCGACGTATCACGAGTCTGCTCAAAGGATCGAAGGTCCGCGTTGAGGAGCGCGAAGCCCTTCGGGGTGTCGTAGGGCGGAGCACTGGATAGCCGAGCGAATACGCATTGGCAGGTCCGAGCCCTCGACGAGACGCCTTTGCTGCAGCCTGCGATGAACCCTGCTCTGAGATTCGCTCCTTCACCTGTCGACCATGGGCTAGACGGCCCGCCGTCGAGAAGGCCACGACTGATGCTCGAGGCCAGGAATGCCGTGGCAAGAACCACAGCGATCGCGACGATTACGAGGTTTCGTGCGCCTGGCCCTTGCTTGGTATGGGCGGCGATTGGGCGGTGAGCCGGTCGCGACGTGCCGAGCGGCCCGATGACCAGGCCGGAAAAGCTCGCTTCGCCTTCGACGGGCGACGGGTGGTTCCCGAACCCATGCGTCAGCGCCCGGCGAACGACAAGAGCCGCCAATCCGATGACGGTCACGAGGCCCACGACTTCCCCGACGTGGTACGCGGTTGAGTACGTGTCGACTCCGATGGGCAGCACTACCGTGGTTATCGGCAGGAGTCCGAATGACTTGACTTCCCGAACGCTCGGCGCCGGCTACCCGCCAGACGCGATGAGCAGCGTTAGCGGTGGCCGGGACCCACCAGGCCGCGCTCGAGCAGGCTCTGAGCAGTGTCCGCGATCGAATCCTCGATCGGGCGCGGCTCCCAGCCGAGGGTGGTCTTGGCCTTGTCGGCGGTGTACGTGGGCGACTCCCCGAGATCGCCCACGATCGTGCGAATGCTCGGGTCGAAGATGCCCATCGCGCGGATCAGCAGGTCAGGGGCGACACGGCTCGGAACCTTGGCGGCGGCGGGGCCGAGGCGCTCGCGGAGGATCCGGCCGACGTCCTTCATCCACAGGAAGCGGTCGACAGCCAGGAATCGCTCGCCGCCGGCGCCCGGGGCTGTCATCGCGCGGATGTGAAGGTCGGCGACGTCCCGGACGTCGACGAACACGAAGCCGAGCCGAGGCACCGCCGGCATACCGTTGAGGAGCCGCTCGATGACCTGCAGCGAGAAGGAGCGGTCGTCGCTGAGCACCGGACCGATGATGGCGCCCGGGTTCACTGTCGCCAGGCGGCTCTCGGCGCCGCGTTCCCGGGCGTGGTCCCAGGCGGCGCGCTCGGCGATCGTCTTGGAGCGAACGTAGGGCGTGCGCCGCACGTCGTCCGGGTCGGTCCAGTCCGACTCGTCGTAGGGCGCGTCGGCGGACGGCTCGCGCCCGTGGCGAACGGCGGCTACCGACGAGGTCAGCACGACGCGCTTGACGTCCGCGTCGAGGGCGGCCTTCAGCACGCGCAGCGAGCCGTCGCGCGCGGGGACGATGAGCTCGTCGGGGTCCTTGGGCTGCTCGGGCGGAAACGGCGAGGCCACGTGCAGCA
>JAXDGQ010000293.1:0-5214 GCA_034664965.1 Solirubrobacteraceae bacterium
ACCGCGCAAGGCAGCGGCAACACGTACACGCTGAAAAGCAAAGAAGGAGAAGTCACGCGCACCTGCACGACCGCGGGCAAAGGCGGCTGCAGTGCCGGAGGTACTTGGTAACCATGCGCTGAGCCTGGGGCTCAGATTCATCACCGCCATACAGAAGGGGTGGCCGAACGGCCGCCCCTTCTGCTGAAGTCCAGGATGAGCGCCATCGGCCACCGCGAGGCGCTCAAGCCAAGGGACTCGGCAGCCGATCACGAGGGTATGGAGGCAATCACCTTTGCCGGCGTTCTCGGCGCGATCGTCGGCTCCTTCTTGAATGTCGTCTCCTACAGGCTGCCCCGCCACGAGTCGCTCATCTCGCCGCCGTCGCACTGCCCCAAGTGCTCCACGCCGGTGAAGCCCTACGACAACATCCCGATCCTCTCCTGGCTGCTGCTGCGTGGCCGCTGCCGCAGCTGCGCAGCGCCGATATCGCCCCGGTACCCGATCGTCGAGGCGCTCACCGCGATGCTCTGCGTCGGCGCCGTGCTCGCGCACCCCTCCGCGGCCGGGACCGCTCTGAGCGTCGCGCTGATCCTGCTGGTGATCCCGGCGGCGCTGATCGACCTCGAGCATCGGATCATCCCCAACCGTCTGACCGCGCTAGGCGCCGTGATCGCTCTTGTCGTCGGGCTTGCGCTGGACCCGGCGGGCGAGCCCGAACGGCTGATCGCCGGAGCCGGCGCGGGTGGACTGCTGCTAGGGGCCGCACTGGCCTATCCCGGCGGAATGGGCATGGGCGACGTCAAGCTCGCGGCGGTGATGGGCCTGCTCCTAGGCCGCGCCGTGGCGCCGGCGATCCTCGTCGCCCTGCTCGCCGGAGCGCTGGCCGGGGCAGTGATCATCGCTCAGAAGGGCACGCAGAAGGGACGCAAGACAGCGGTGCCGTTCGGCCCGTTCCTCGCGCTTGGAGCGCTCGTCGCGGTGTTCGCCGGAGAGCCGCTGATCGACCTTTACGTCAACCACTTCCTATAGCGGCGCGCGCAGCCCTAAAGGGTGCCGGTCATCGCGCCGATACGGGATCTGCGGGTGCGCTACTCGCCTCTTCACCGTGACCCCGATCAAGATGCCATCTCTCCCCAACGTGAAGCTCGGGCTTCCCAACCTCAAGCTCGGCCGCAGCCCCGGCGCCGACATCGTCGGCCTGGACATCCAGCCGGGGCTTGTCGCTGCCGTCAAGGCGCGCGTCAACGGCTCGGTGGTGGCTGAACGCGCCGCCGCCCTGCCGCTCGGATCGGACACCGTCCGCGAGGGCGAGGTCGTCGATCAGGACGCGCTCAGCGAGGCGCTGCGCGAGCTGTTCGGGGAGAACAGGCTCAGCAAGCGCGTCCGCGTGGGCATCGCCAACCAGCGGACGGTCATGCGCACGCTCGAGCTGCCTCCGGTGACCGATCGCAAGGAGCTCGCGGCCGTCGTGCGTTTCCAAGCGCAGGACCAAGTGCCGATGCCGCTCAACAACGCCGTGCTTGACTTTCACCCGCTTGGAATCATCGACACGCCCGCCGGCCCACGCCAGCGAGTCGTGCTCGTCGCGGCTCAGCGCGACATGGTCGAAAAGCTGCTCGCAGCCGTGCGCGGCGCGGGGCTGACGCCCGAAGGCGTCGATCTCTCCGCCTTCGCCCTGATCCGCTCACTGCACCACCGCGACGAGGATCAGGCCGGCAGGATCCTTTACCTGAACGTCGACGGGCTCACCAACCTGGCGATCGCCGACGGGACAATCTGTCGCTTCACGCGCGTCGTCGGCGGCGGACTGGAGTCGATGGCCGGTGAGATCGCCGAGCGCCGCGGCATTCCCGTCGAACAGGCGCGCACGCTGCTCAACGAAGTCGACCTCACCGCGTCCGCCGACGACCCCGCGACGATCGCGCTCGCGCAGCCCGAGCCCGAGCCAGAGCCACAGCCGGCCTCCGAGCCGCAGGAGCTCGACGCCTCGCCCGAGGCGGACGTCGCGCTCAGCCCCGAGGACCACGAAGCGCGGGAGCTCGAGATGGGCTACTCAGAGACGATCGCCGCCGCCGCACACACGGGCGAGCTCGAGCCGCAGCCGGTTGCGGCGCAGTCGCAGGTGGACGTGCGCGCGGTGCTCGAGAACGGCATCCGCGAGATCTCCGGCGAGGTGCGCAACTCACTCGACTTCCACCGCTCCCAGGATGAAGGGGGACAGGTCTCCCACGTGGTCCTCAGCGGCGCCGCGCTGGACCTGCCCGGCTTCGCCGAGGCGCTCCAGGCCTCGCTCGGCTTCGAAGTGCGCAGCGACGCGGTTGGCGTAGCCGACTCCGGATCGGCCGGCGAGGTCTCCACGAGCCGCCTCTCGGTGGCCGCCGGCCTGGCCTGCGAGGAGGCGCCCCGATGAGGGCCGTCAACCTGATCCCGTCGGAAAGCCGCTCGGGCGCGGCTCCGGGCGCGGGCCGCTCCGGTGGCGGCGCCTACGCGGTGCTCGGCGTCCTCGGCGGCCTTGCGATCCTCGCGCTGCTGTACGGCATCGCCCACCACCAGGTCTCCAGCCGTCGCTCGCAGGCTGCCTCGCTGACCGCGCGCGCCCAAAGCATCCAGGTAGAGGCCTCGCAGCTGGGGCCATACACGAGCTTCGCCTCCCTGCGCCAGCAGCGCCAGCAGGCCGTCTCGGACCTCGTTGACGCGCGCTTCGACTGGGCCCACGCATTTCACGAGCTCGGCCGCGTGCTGCCGCGCGACGCCTCGGTCATCTCGCTGGAGGGCACGGTCGGCCCGACGTCGCCATCCGCGGCGCCGACGCCGCCGCCCGCCACCGGCTCGTCCGCTTCCGCGGCGTCCACCGCGGCTTCAGCCGCCGGCGGCGCCACGGCAACCTCGGCGACCCCGCCCGGGAGCGTTCCCACGTTCATCTTGACTGGCTGTGCGACCAGCCAGCAGGAGGTCGCGCTGACGCTCGAGCGCCTGCGCCTGGTCGACGGAGTCAGTGAAGTGGCGCTGCAGAACTCGACGAAGACCGCCGCGGGTAAATCCGGCGGCGCGTCGGGCCAGTGCGAAGGTGGCCAGCCCCTGTTCACGGTTCAGATCACCTTCGAGCCGCTGCCGAGCTCGTCGACGATCAGCTCGACGACGAAGCTCGCCTCACAGAGTGGAGCCGGGCGATGACCAGCCGCGACCGCCTCGTGTTGATCGGACTGGGCGCGCTTGCGATGCTCGCGGCCGTGTACCTGCTCGTGGTCGCCCCCGAGCGCAAGCAGGCCTCCTCGCTGAACGCGCAGGTGGCCGCCGCCAGCGCGCAGCTGGCGAGCGCCGAGGGACAGGTTGTCAACGCGCGCGCCGATCAGACGCGCTACGCCTCGGCGTACGCATCGATCGTGAGCCTCGGCAAAGCCGTGCCGGCGAGCGAGGAAGTGCCCGCGCTGATGTACCAGCTCGCGCACGCGTCCAACCAGAAGCACGTGGACTTCACGTCGATCTCCACCGGCGCGAGCGGTGCCGCATCGGCCTCGACTGCGAGCGCGCCTGCGACGGGCGCTGCGAGCGCGGGCTTCACGCAGATGCCCTTCACGTTCGTGTTCGACGGAAGCTTCAAGGACCTCTATCACCTGTTCCAGCAGATGAACGGCTTCACCACCAGGACGACGTCGGGTGGCCTGCGGGTCAGCGGGCGCCTGCTGACCATCCAGAGCACCAAGCTCTCGCCCTCGCCGAGCCCGGGCGGTCCCGGCGCGAAGCCGACCGAACATCTCACCGGCACGATCACCGCGACCGCCTACGTGCTCCCCGCGGCGCAAAGCTTGACCGGCGGCGCGACAGCCGCGTCTCCCACGGGGGCCGCCACGACGCCCGTCTCGGGCGCCGGCTCGACCGGCTCCCCATCGGCTCCCGCGATCGCAAGGGTGACCCCATGACCGACTTCATCGGCTCTCTGAAGGCCGACCTGCTCGACCGGCGCATCCTGCCGATCGTCGTTCTGCTCGGCGTCGCCCTCGTCGGCGCGCTTGCCTACGCGCTGCTGGGCGGTGGCGGCTCCGCGCCGACGCCGGCCGTCTCGCCCGTGTCGCCGCTGTCGACGGCCGTCTCGGCTTCGACCATCTCGGTCACCCCGGCGCCGGCGCGCCCCGGACAGCCGGTGGCCGAGACAACCAGCGGGTTCGCCCATCGCGCCGGTGCCTCACGCAACCCGTTTGCTCCGCTGCCCGGGTCGAAAGCGCCAAGCGCCGCACAGCCTCAAGCGACCCCTGGCGCGAGCGCGGGCTCGGGATCCGCGCCGTCCACCTCCACCGCGGGCCCGGAAGCGGGCTCCGGCTCACAGGGCGGCGGCGGATCGTCGACGCCGCAAGCCAAATCGTCGCCGAGCAAGCCGAAGAAGCAGACCGTGTATCGCGTGGGCGTGCTGTTCGGAGCCGTGCCGGCCGGCTCACCGTCGCCCAGCCCGGTGCTGACGCCCTACGAACAGCTCAAGCGCCAGCAGCCGCTGCCTTCCTCCACGCAGCCGCTCGTCGTCTTCCGCGGTGTGACCGCGGGGGGCAAGAGCGCATCGTTCACGCTCGTCGGCGAAGCGATCCTGCGCGGGGGCGCCGCGTGCCTGCCGAGCGCTTCGCAGTGCCAGATGATCGACCTCAAAGCCGGCCAGGTCGAGGAACTGGAATACGTGCCGCTGGAAGGCGCGCCGGTCATCTACCAGCTGCAGGTCGTGAGCATCGACGCGGTCAAGGCGTCGGCTTCGGCTGCGCGCCGGGTCTACCACGTGCAATCGAAGGCGGGACTTCAGTTCCTGCGCGCCGCCGGGCTGTCCGCGCTGCCCGGCCTGCGCTACTCGGCCGAGAAGGGCGTGCTCGTGTTCATCAGACACCGCGCGCTTGCCGCACGGGCCCACATGGCCGCCTGGGGCGCCCCGCTCAGGGGCTGACGGCGCAGCAAATAAGCTAGGAGCGTGACGCTCCGTCTGATCACCGCCGGCGAGTCGCACGGCCCCGGCTTGACTTGCCTAGTCGAGGGGTTGCCCGCTGGGTTGGCGATCAGTCCCGAGGACCTCAACGGCGACATGGCCCGCCGCCAGCTCGGCCATGGCCGGGGCGGGCGCATGAAGATCGAGCGCGACACCGCCGAGGTCACCGGCGGCATCCGCCACGGTCGCACGCTGGGCAGCCCGATCGCCCTGCAGGTCGCCAATCGCGACTACGCCAACTGGGAGGAGCGCATGAGCCCCTGGCCGGTGCA
>JAXDGQ010000294.1:0-3214 GCA_034664965.1 Solirubrobacteraceae bacterium
CGATCTTGTACGTGCGGCCGGTGTAGTAGAGGATGCGCTCGGTCGTCGTCGTCTTACCGGCGTCGATGTGCGCCATGATCCCGATGTTGCGGGTGTTTTGCAGTGAGTACTTTCGTGGCATCAGTAAGTGGGGGTGGTGGCGGGGAGTGGCCTTTCGGGCGAAAAAAATGGACCCCTCGGGTCCACGCGCGCTGCTGGTCTTGTGGACCGGTCCGCTTCGCTATCTGATCGAGGTCTCCATCTTGATTTGCAACTCCGTCGTAGCGGCGCTCAAAAAGCAGGCGGGCACGCGCGCGACCGGGCCGACTATAGCAGAGGGTTTGGGCGTTTCAGAGGGCTATCCCCGGCTCTGAGAGTCGCTTTGCACACCCTCCCTCGAGGGGGCGCCGCCGGACTCCCCGGAGGCCTCGTCGAACATCGTCCCAAGCCGCTGCAGCACCCTCGTGGCCGCGCGCAGGTCGCGCTCGGAGACGTCCCCCAGCGCCTCCTGCCAGCGACTCTGCCAGAACCGGCGCTTGGCCATGATCTGCTCGCGGCCCTGGCCGGTCAGGCGCGAGACGACGACCCGTCGATCGGTCGGTGAGCGGACGCGCTCGACGTGCCCGCCCGCGGCCAGGTGGTCGAGCATCTGCGTGACCGTCGCCGGCGTCAGGCGCGCGGCCTCCGCGAGCTCGCCGGCCGGCAGCTCGCCCCGCTCGTCGAGCTCGATCAGCAGTTCGAACTGCGCGTTGCTGAGCTCTGAGCCCTGCAGGTGCGTGTCGCGCCCGCGCAGGCGGCTGATCGTTCGCACGACGCCGCGGAAGGCCCGGCCAAGCTCCGTCAGCTGCGGGCTCAGGGCGCCCGCAGGGGCGCCACCGGGCTTGGGCTCGGCCGCGAGCTTGGACTTGGCTGCGGCCTTGGCTGTCGTGACGCCTGCCATCGCGCTGCTCACACTCCCAGCGGCTCGGCGGCCGCCTCCGCATTGGCCGCCGCGCGGCTCAGGCGCGCGCGCGGGTTCTCGGCTCGCAGCAGTACGACGCAGGGGATCAGCGACAGCACGCAGATGCCGACCGACCACCAGTAGGCGCTCTGAAAGGCGCTCGCCGGCTTGCTCAGCGCGTGCCCGGTCGCGCGCTGGAGCACGACGGCCAGCACCGCCGTGCCGATCGCCCCGCCGATCCGCTGCAGCACATTCAGCTGCGGCGTCGCATCGGACAGCTGGTCCGGGCGCAGCGCCGAGAACGCCGCGGTCATCGCCGGCATGAACGAGAAGCCGATGCCGACGCCGCGGATCAGCAGCACGGCCGAGATGTAGGCGATCGACGTTCCCGTTCCGACGAACGCCAGCGGAATCGTGGCGAGGCTGAGGACGATCACGCCGCCCAGCGCCACCCTGCCACCGCCGTAGCGCTGCGTCAGCCGGCTGGTGAGCGGCATCACGAGCAGCATTCCCAGGCCCTGGGGACCGACGAGCAGCCCGGTGACGATCACGCTCTCGTGGCGGACTTCCTGGTAGTACAGCGGCACCAGGATCATCGCGCCGAACAGCGCCGCGCCCAGTCCGAAGGTGGTCAGCGAGGCGGCTGCGAAGACGCGGTTGGCATACAGGCGCACGTCCAGCAGCGGGCGCTCGACACGCAGCGCGTGCCAGACGAACACGCCCGACAGCACGATCGCGATCGCGATCGGCCACACCACGAGCGGCGCCGTCAGGCTGCTGTGCGTACCCAGCGCGGACAGCCCATAGACCAGCGCCGTCGACGCCGTCGACAACAGCGCCAGTCCGAGCACGTCCAGGCGCCCGGCCTCGCCGGAGTCGGTGTGTGGAAGGACCCGCCAGGCGAGCGCGAAGGCGATCGCTCCGATCGGCAGGTTGACGAGAAAGATCCACGACCAGTGCAGGTTCTGCAGGATCGTCCCGCCGACGACCGGGCCGAGGATCGGCGCGAGCATCGCCGGCATCGAGACGATGCCCATCACGCGTCCCATCCGCTTTGGTCCGGCCACCTGGGCCATGATGAGCTGGCCGACGGGCATGATCATCCCGCCGCCGGCGCCCTGCAGCACGCGGAAGATCACCAACGACGTCGTCGAGGCGGCCACCGCGCACAGTGCCGAGCCGACCGTGAACAGCACCAGCGAGGTCATGTACACGCGCTTGGCGCCGTAGCGGCGAGCCGCCCACCCCGTCACCGGGATGACGGCGGCCAGCGACAGCAGGTAACCGGTGACGACCCACTGGATCTGCGAGATCGAGCTGTGCAGGTCGTGACCTAGCGTGCGCAGCGCCACGTTGACGATCGTCGTGTCGAGGATCGACATGATCATCCCCAGGATCACCACGCCGGCGATCTTCCACACGTAGGGCTCGATGCGCTCAGAAGCCGCCGGCCCGTGCGACGGCGGGGGGTAGGCCGCCGCGGCGGATGTCTCGGAGGAAGCCATTCGGTACCTCAAGTTTAGGTACCGAAGCTTATTTCGTCAAGGGCGCTGGACGATCGTTCGTGGATAACGTTGCGACATAGGCCTTCTCTCGGACTACTCCAGCCAGGCGCTCGCTTATGACAGCACCCGCGCTGCCAGCCCGTCGGTGCTCGCCCCTCTTCGCCTGGCGCTCGCGGGAGCGCCTGGATCGCGACTCGCGGACATCGGCGGCGGCACCGGCAACTACGCGCTCGCGCTCGCACGCGATGGCTGGCGCCCGGTCGTCGTCGACCGCTCGGCGCAGATGCTCGCGTACGCCACCGAAAAGGGCCTCACGACCGTTCGCGCCGACGCCACGCGCCTGCCGTTCGCCGACGAGGCCTTCGACGCGGTGATGTTCGTGTCGATGCTCCACCATCTCGACGCGCCCGAGCGGGCGCTCGCCGAGGCGCGCCGCGTTCTGCGACCGGGCGGACGACTGGCCGTGATGCTGTTCACCCGCGAGGACATCGCCGACGCGTGGTGCCTGGACTACTTCCCCAGCTCGCGCGCGTGGATGAAGCAGACGCACATGCCGCTTGCGACGCTGTTCGCCGAGCTGCCGCGCGCCCGCCGCCTGCCGGTCGTCTACGAGGATCTGCAGGACGGCTCGATGGCCGCCATGCTCGCCCACCCCGAGTTGCTGCTCGACCCCAGCCGCCGCGCGCAAACCAGTTACTTCGAGCGCATGCAGCGCGACCACCCAGACGAGCTGCAAGCCGGCCTGGCGCGCCTGAAGCGCGAGCTGCGCGCCGATGACGGCAGTGCCCCC
>JAXDGQ010000295.1:0-5411 GCA_034664965.1 Solirubrobacteraceae bacterium
CGGCCTCGGCGTCAACGCGAGCCTGCAGGGGCCGCCGGAGCTGGGCAAGGAGATGGCGCGCCGGCTGAAGCTGCTGAAGGATCGCCACGGAAGGACGCTGCCGGGGGCCGGCGCGACGGCGACGGCCTCGGGGTCATCGGCGCCAGCCGCCGCCCGCGGTCGCGGAGGGCGGCGGGCCGCGGCGGACGGCGATGGCGAGGACGCGCAGCCGGGACGCGCGGATGTGGCGATCCGCCCGGAGCGCTTCGCTCGCCTGGTGACGCTCGCGAGCATCCTGATCCGCGCGGGCCGCGCGGGCGAGCGCGTGCAGATCGCCGAGGTCTGCGAGCGCCTGCAGCTCAGCGAGGAGGAGCTCTACGAGGACGTAAACGTGCTCAACGTCGTCAACTTCGGCGGCGGCTCCTACGTGCTCTACGCGGAGATCGACGAGCAGACGGGAGAGATCGAGGTCGACCCCGAGCCCTACAGCGACAACTTCGACCGCCCCGCGCGACTGCTGCCGGTCGAGGCCAAGGCGCTCGTGGCGGCGATCGACCTGATCGGCGAGCACAGTCCCGAGGGCTCGCTGACGTCGGCGCGCGAGAAGATCGTCGCGGCGCTCGGCGAGGACCCGATGGAGCAGGGATTGCAGGTGGCCAGCGCCAGCGGCGACGACTCGGGCGTGGCGCGCCAGATCTCCGCTGCGATCGTCGAGAACAAGCTGGTGGAGCTCGAGTACTACAAGGAGAACGAGGACGATCTCGTCAAACGCAAGGTCGAGCCCTACGCCCTGACCAACGGCCGCGAGGGTTGGTACGTCGCGTCGTTTGACCCCGCGCGCGAAGACATGCGCCACTTCCGCCTGGACCGCATCAAGCAGGCGACGGTCACCGACGAGACGTTCGAGCCGCGCCCGGAGGTCGATCCGGCGGCGGAGGTCGACGGCTGGCTGCGCACCGGCGAGGTGCAGGCGTCGCGCAGTGCGCGCGTGTGGGTCTCCCCCGAGCGCGCTCGCTGGGCGCGCGAGGCGCGTCGCGTGGTCGAGGAGCGAAGCGACGGCGCCGTCGTCGTCGAGCTGAGCTTCGCCGGCGTCGACTGGCTGGTGCGCGAGATCCTCAAGGAAGCCGGCGATGCGGCCGTGCTCGAGCCCAAGGACGCGCGCGAGGCCGTGCGCGAGGCCGTGTCACGCCTGAGCGCGACGGGCAAGCCGGCTCGCGGCCGTCCGAAGGGCCGACGCGGCAAGCTCCAGCCGGCCTGACAGTAGGCTCCCCCGGGTGAACCGCAGGGAGCAGATCCAGATGACTGCGGCGGAGGTCGCCGGTTTCTTGGCCGAAGAGCGCACGGTCACGTGCGCGACGATCGGAGCGAGCGGCTGGCCGCACCTGATGCCGCTGTGGTACGTGCTGCGCGGCCACTCGGCCGGCGAACCGGGACCGCGGATCTGGTCGTGGACCTATGCCGCGTCGCAGAAGGTTCGCAACATCGAGCGCGATCCGCGCGTGACGCTGCAGGTCGAGTCCGGCGAGGAGTACGGCCAGCTGCGCGGGGTGATGCTGGAGTGCGACGTGGTCGTGCACCGCGACATCGCCGAGATCGTGCGCCTGGGCGCGGAGATCATGACGCGCAACGCCGTCCCGCGCGACGCGACGCCGCTGAGCGAGCTGCCGGGCGAGGCCCGCGACGTGATCGCGGCCCAAGCGGGCAAACGCGTCGGGCTGGAGTTCGTCGAGCGGCGCCGCGTCAGCTGGGATCACCGAAAGCTCGACGGCGTCTACTAGCGGCCGGCTGCCGGAGCCGCGCCGCGATCGCGGCGCGCCCTGCGGTGGACGCATGGCTGCCCGATAGGCTGGCGCCGATGCAGCCGCTGAAGGGACTGATCCTGTCGGGGGGCAAGGGCACGCGCCTGCGCCCGATCACGCACACGAGCGCCAAGCAGCTGGTGCCCGTCGCGAACAAGCCGGTGCTGTTCTACGGCATCGAGGCGATGGCGGAGGCGGGCATCGAGGAGGTCGGCATCATCATCGCGCCGGAGACCGGCCCGGAGATCGAACAGGTCGCCGGCGACGGCTCGCGCTTCGGCGTGCGCATCACCTACCTGCTCCAGGACCAGCCGCTCGGGCTCGCCCACGCCGTGCTGACGGCCGAGCCGTTCCTCCAGGACAGCCCGTTCGTGATGTACCTCGGCGACAACCTGCTGCAGGGCGGCATCTCCGAGCTGGTGGCGGCCTTTCGCGAGCACGAGCCCGACGCGCTGATCCTGCTGACGCCGGTGCCCGACCCGCAGAACTACGGTGTCGCCGAGCTCGCCTCGGCACCGGCCGGCGAGACCGGGCGGGTCGTGCGCCTGGTCGAGAAGCCCCAGCAGCCGGCGACCGATCTGGCGCTCGTCGGCGTGTACATGTTCACCGGGCAGATCCACGACGCGGCGCGCGCGATCGAGCCGAGCGCGCGCGGCGAGCTGGAGATCACCGATGCGATCCAGCACCTCGTCGACGGCGGCATGCGCGTGGAGCCGCACATCGTGCGCGGCTGGTGGAAGGACACCGGGCGCCTGGAGGACATGCTCGAGGCCAACCGGCTGATCCTCGACAACCTGGTCGAGCGCCTCGACGGCGAGCTGATCGACTCGCGCGTGGACGGGCGCGTGGTGATCGAGCCGGGCGCGCGACTGGAGCGCACGACCGTGCGCGGGCCGGCGATCATCGGCGCCGACGCGCGCCTGACCGACTGCTACATAGGCCCCTACACGGCCATCGGCGAGCGCTGTGAGATCACCGCATCGGAGGTCGAGCACTCGATCCTGCTCGCCGGCTGCACGGTCTCAGACCTCGACGGGCGCATGGAGTCCTCGCTGCTCGGTCGCAACGTGAGCGTGCGCCGCGGCGACCGCCAGCCGCGCGCCTACCGCTTCATGGTCGGGGACAACTCCGACATCTCGATCCTGTGAGGCTCCTCGTCACAGGCGCGGCGGGAATGCTCGGCCACGATGTCATGCGCGCCGGCGAGCGCGCCGGACACGAGCTCGTGCTCGTCGACCTGCCGGAGATCGACATCACCGACCCCCCGGCCGTCGACTCGCTGCTCGACCGGCTCAGCGGCGAGGGCGGCTCGCTTGACGCGATCGTCAACTGCGCGGCCTGGACCGACGTGGACGGCGCCGAGTCAAAGCGCGAGCTGGCCCACGCGGTCAATGCCGACGGCGCGGGAAACCTCGCGCGCGCCGCCGCGCGAATCGGCGTGCCGATGCTGCACATCTCCACCGACTACGTCTTTGACGGCGTCGCGCCGCTCGCCGCCGACGGGCGGGCGCGCCCGTACGTAGAGTCCGACCCGACCGGCCCGCGCTCGGTGTACGGCTCGACCAAGCTCGACGGCGAGCGCCAGGTGCTGGCGGCCTCGCCGCGCCACCTCGTCGTGCGCACCGCCTGGCTGTACGGCATCGACGGGCCCAACTTCGTCGAGACGATGCTGCGCCTGGCAGGCGAACGCGACGCGGTGCAGGTCGTGACCGACCAGGTCGGCTCGCCCACCTGGTCGGGGCACCTGGCCCCGGCCATCCTCGGCCTGCTCGAGCGTCAGCTGAGCGGCCTCGTGCACCTCACCGGCGCCGGTGAGGTGTCCTGGAACGGCTTCGCGACGGAGATCTTTCGCCAGGCGGAGGTCCAGTGCCTGGTCGAGCCCGCCAGCAGCGAGCAGATGGCCCGTCCGGCTCCGCGCCCGGCCTGGTCGGCGCTGTCCAGCGAACGCGACGACGTGCTGCCGATGCCCGACTGGCGCGACGGCCTGGCTGGGTATCTGGCGGCGCGGGCTGGGATGATGAGGCCATGAAACTGCTCGTTTGCGGAGGCGCCGGCTTCATCGGCTCGACGTTCGCGCGTCAGCGTCTGCTGGAGCACGGCGACGAGGTGACGGTGCTCGACAAGCTCACCTATGCCGGGCGCGAGGAGAACTTCCACGACTTCGCCGAGCACCCGTCGTTTCGCTTCCTGCGCGGCGCCATCGAGGACCGCGCGGCGGTGTCAGGCGCGATCGAGGCGGCGGCGCCGCAGGCGATCGTCAACTTCGCCGCCGAGACGCACGTCGACCGCTCGATCGCCGAGCCCGACGCGTTCGTCTCGACGCACGCGCTCGGCACGTACGTGCTGCTGGAGGCCGCCCGCGCGGCGGCGCTGCGCTACGTGCAGGTGTCGACCGACGAGGTCTACGGCTCGATCGAGTCGGGTTCGTTCACCGAGGAGTCGCCGCTGCGGCCGTCCTCGCCGTACTCGGCCACCAAGACGGGCGCGGACTTGCTCGTGCAGAGCTATTTCCACACCTACGAGCTGCCCGCGGTGATTGTGCGCGGCTCCAACAACTACGGGCCCTACCAGTACCCCGAGAAGCTGATCCCGCTGATGATCCTCAACGCGCTGCACGGCGACGCGCTGCCGGTGTACGGCGACGGCATGCAGGTACGCAACTGGATCCACTCGACCGACTTCGCGCGCGCGATCGGGCACGTGCTCGAGCACGGGCTCGAAGGCGAGGTCTACAACGCGGGCGGTCCCGACGAGGAGGCCAACATCGACGTCGTCAGGCGCATACTCGCGGCGACGGGCGCCGGCGAGTCGCAGATCGAGCACGTAGCCGACCGGCCCGGCCACGACCGCCGCTACGCGCTGTCCTCGGACAAGGTCCGCGCGCTCGGCTGGGCGCCGCAGGTGCGCTTCGGCGAGGGCCTGGAGCAGACGGTCGCCTGGTATCGCGACAACTCGTGGTGGTGGCAGCCGGTTCGCTCAGGCGACTACCGCGCCTACTACGAGCGCCAGTACGGGCGCTCGCTGGCCTAGCAGCGACCCGCCCGCCGGCGGGTGGCTGCGCCCGCTCGACCGGCAGATGCCGAGCTGTGAGACAGCTGTCTGTGGAACTCATTGTCCGTCATACACGAGACTGCGGGCATGACCACCCCACGTGAACAGTTCGCCGAGAACCTGCGCGAGCAGCGAGCCCGGGCGGGCCTCTCCCAGGAGGCGCTTGCCGACGTGTGCAACCTGCACCGCACGGAGATCAGCCTGCTGGAGCGCAGCAAGCGCTCGCCGCGCCTGGAGACGATCGTGATCCTCGCGCGCGGGCTCGGGCTGCCGGCCTCCGGCGACCTGCTCGACGGCATCACCATCAGCTAGGCCTCACGACCGCCCCCCGGCCGGAGATCCGCTCAGGCCCGCCCCCGGCCGCCGTCCGGGTCCCGGCCCGGCGCCCACCGGCCCGCGCTTCAGCTCAGCTGAACTTGGCGATCTTCCACTTGCCGGCTTGCTTGACGAGCTGGATCGAGGAGATCTTGTTCTTGCCGGAGTACTTGCTCTTGACCCGCGCGGTGGCCGCGTGCGCGGCGCTGGTGACCTGTATCGACTGGACGTCCACTTGGAAGGACGCGATCTCTTTCAGCTGATCTT
>JAXDGQ010000296.1:0-7909 GCA_034664965.1 Solirubrobacteraceae bacterium
CCGATCGGCAAGATGGGCGGCGGGCTCTCGACGCTGGAAGCGACCGAGCTCGGCGCCGTGGCGATCGAGGCGGCGCTGGCGCGCGCGGCGGTCGAGCCCGAGCAGGTCGAGCACGTCGTGATGGGTCAGGTGCTGCAGGCCGGGCAGGGTCAGATTCCCTCGCGCCAGGCGCAGATCAAAGCCGGCATCCCCAAGGAGGTCTCGTCGGAGACGATCAACAAGGTCTGCGCATCCGGGCTGCGTGCCGCGGTGATCCTCGACCAGGCGATCCGCGCGGGAGACATGCAGGTCGGCGTCGGCGGTGGCATGGAGTCGATGTCCAAGGCGCCCTACCTGCTTCCGCAAGCGCGCTTCGGATACCGCATGGGCGACGCGAAGATGCTCGATGCGATGGTGCACGACGGGCTCACCAACCCGTTCTCGGGCAAGCAGATGTTCGTCGAGGCGACCGAGGTGGGCGAGGAGCTGGAGATGACGCGCGCGGACCTCGACCGCTGGGCGCTGCGCTCGCACGAGCGAGCGCTTGCGGCGATCGACGAGGGCCGCATGTCCGACGAGACGGTCTCGGTGACGGTCAAGGGGCGCACGGGCGACACGGTCGTCGTCGTCGACGAGGGTCCGCGCCGCGGCAGCTCGCTGGAGGCGCTCGCGAAGCTCCCCGGCCTCGTCGGCAAGGAGGGCTCGCACACCGCCGGCAATTCTCCCGGCGTCAACGACGGCGGCGGCGCACTGGTGCTGTCCTCGCAGGAGTGGGCGCAGGCCAACGGCAAGGAGGCGCTGGCGGAGATCGTCGCGCACGCGCAGAGCGCCAACGACTTCGCCTACCTGGCCACGACGCCGGCGAGCGCCGCCAAGAAGGCGCTGGAGAAGGCCGGGCTTCAGCCAAGCGACATCGACCTGTGGGAGATCAACGAGGCCTTCGCTTCGGTCACGCTGAACTCCATCCGCATGCTCGCCATCGACGAGGACCGCGTCAACGTCAACGGCGGCGCGGTGGCGCTCGGGCACCCGATCGGCGCCTCCGGCGCGCGCATCCTCGGCAGCCTCGTGCACGAGCTGCGCCGGCGTGGCGGCGGCTATGGCTGCGCGGCGATCTGCTCGGGCGGCGGCCAGGGCGACGCGGTCATCCTGAAGGTCGGGGAGTAGCTCCCGGCCCGCGGGGGACAGCCGGTGCAAGGCTCCGACACCGCTCACGCGCAGACGCCGGAGGATCAGCAGGACGCGGACCGCACCGATCGCAGGCCGATCGCAAGCGCGCCCGCGAGACAGGACGGCCGCGGGCGCGCGGCCGCCTTCTTCGATCTGGACAAGACTCTGATGGCCGGCTCATCGGGCATCTTCTTCGCCCGCGCGGCGTATGAGACGGGGATGATCACGCGCACGCGCCTGGCTCGCGACGCCTACGAAAACCTGCGCTTTCGCCTGCGCGGCTCGACCGACGATCGTGCCGACGACGTGCGCAAGCGCGTCGGAGAGATGATCGCCGGGGTGGCCGTGCGCGACCTGCAGCGGCTGTCGCCGCGCGTGCTCGCGGGCGTGCTGCCGCGCCTGTACCCCCAGATGCTCGAGCGCGCCTACGCGCATCAGGATGCCGGAGTGCCGGTGTACATCCTCACCGCCGCCTCGCAGGAGATGGCCGATCTGCTCGCGCACGTGCTGGCCTTCGACGGCGGGCTGGGCTCGCGCTCGGAGATCGTCGACGGCCGCTACACGGGCAGGCCGGCGGGACCGTTCAACTACCGCGAGGGCAAGGTCGTCTCGATGCGCGAGCTGGCCGAGCGGGAGGGCATCGACCTGCAGGCGTCCTTCGCCTACTCGGACTCGGAGTCCGACCTGCCGATGCTTCGCGCGGTCGGCCAGCCGGTCGTCGTGAATCCCGACGCCGAGCTGCGGCGGATCGCCGAGCGCGAAGACTGGGAGGTGCTGCGCCTGGATCGGCTCGGGCAGCGCCTGAAGGTGATCGCGGCGCTCGGCGCCATGGCGGCGCTCGGCGGGCTGGGGGGCCGCGCGCGCGACCACGTGGCAGCGCGCGCCGGGCGGCGCCCATAGGCTGAGGGCCAGATGCCGGCAGAGACACAAGGCAAGATCCGCGTCGTCGTGGCCAAGCCCGGCCTCGACGGGCACGACCGCGGCGCGAAGATCATCGCGCGCGCGCTGCGCGACGCCGGCATGGAGGTGATCTACACGGGCCTGCACCAGACGCCCGAACAGATCGTCGAGACGGTCATCCAGGAGGACGCCGACGCCGTCGGCCTGTCGATCCTGTCCGGCGCGCACATGACGCTCGTGCCGCGCGTCGTCGAGCTGCTGCGCGCGCAGGACATCGATGACGTGGTGGTGACAGTCGGCGGGACGATTCCCGCCGAGGACATCCCCGAGCTGAAGGATCTGGGCGTGGCGGAGGTCTTCACGCCCGGTGCGCCCACGCAGGCGATCGTCGATTTCATCCGTAAAGCGACCGCCGACCGCGACTGATTGACTCGTCAGTCAACCGCCTGACCCGGTAGGATTGCTCCCAACAGACCCCAAGGAGTTACCTGAGAATGAAGATATGCGTCCTGGTGAAGGAGGTCCCGGACGCCGCCGTCGAGAAGAAAATCAATCCCTCGACGGGGCGCATGGACCGCAGCGGCGAGAAGAACCTCAACCCGTATGACACGCACGCCATCGAGGCTGCGATGCAGATCAAGGAGGGTGGCGCGGTAGCGGTCGAGGAGATCGTCGCCGTGACGATGGGCCCGGACAGCGCGGTGCGCGCGCTGCACAAGGCAGTGTCGCTCGGCGCCGACCGCTCGGTCCATCTGTCAGACGAGGTCGTCGCGGGCTCCGACGTGGCCGCGACCGGCTACGCGCTGGCCAGGACGCTGCAGCGGGAGAGCCCCGACCTGGTGCTGCTGGGACAGCAGTCAGACGACGGTGAGTGCTACACGATCGGCGCCGTCGTCGCCGAGCACCTGGGCATGCCGTCGCTGACGCAGGTGATCAAGATGGATATCGACGCCGAGGCGCTGCGCTGCGAGCGCCAGGCCGAGTATGGCTATGACACGGTGCAGATCAGGCTGCCGGCCGTGATCTCGGTCGGCGACGCGATCAACGAGCCGCGCTATCCGTCGCTGAAGGCGATCATGGGCGCCAAGAAGAAGCCGCTGGACAGCGTCAGCGCCGCCGACGTGGAGATCGACGCGAGCAAGGTGGGCGGTGAGAACTCCGCCGCGCAATGGGTTTCGGCCAAGGCGCCGCCGGCGAAGGCGGCCGGAGAGATCATCGAGGACGAGGACACCGGCGAGACGGTCGAGAAGATCGTCGCGTGGCTCGACGAGCGCAAGCTCATCTAGTCGTGGATGAGCGAAAGGAGGAGAACTGACATGGCGAACATCCTGGTTTACGCGCTGCACTACGACGGCGCGATCAACAAGAACTCACTCGGCGCCGTCTCCGAGGGCGCCAAGCTCGCCGCCGAGCTGGGCGGCGAGGCGCACGCGATCCTGTTGGGCGAGAACGTCCCGCAGGACCTCGCCGCATCGCTGGGCAAATACGGCGCCAAGAAGGTGCTCGTCGCCGAGGGCCCGGAGGGCCTCGCACAGCCGCTCGTCGACGCAATGGCCGCGGCCATCTCGGCTGGCGGATACAGCTACGCGCTGTTCGGCGGCGGCCTGCTCGGCTTCGAGATCGGCGCCGGTCTGGCGGCGCGCCTCGGCGCGGGCGTGGTGATGGAGGTCACGGCGGTGCGTGCGGAGGGCGGCGAGCTGATCGCCGAGCGGCCGATCCTCGGCGACTCGGCGATCTCCGAGGTCAAATACCGCTCGGACGTCGGCATCATCATCGGCCGCCTGAACGCGTTTGAGATCAAGCAGGACGGCGATGCCGACGCGCCGGTGGAGAAGCTGGACTTCGAGCTGAGCGCGCACGCCTCGCAGGCGACGATGCTGACGCGCGGCGAACAGCGCGGGGCGGACGTCGACATCGAGGGCGCCGACGTCCTGATCGCCGGCGGACGCGGGCTGGGCAAGGCCGAGGGGTTCGAGCTGGCCGAGGACCTGGCCAAGGCGTTCGGCGGCAACAGCGCGGTCGCGGCCACGCGCGCCGTGGTCGACGCCGGGTGGTACCCCTACGCAGCGCAGATCGGCCAGACGGGCAAGACCGTCGCGCCGAAGCTGTACCTGGCCGCGGGAATCTCCGGCGCGATCCAGCACAAGGTCGGAATGCAGGCCTCGGAGCACATCGTCGCGATCAACAAGGACGCCAACGCGCCGATCTTCGAATTCTCAGACCTCGGGATCGTGGGCGATCTGAACAAGATCCTGCCCAAGCTGACCGAGGCCGTGAAGGCGAAGAAGGCCAGCTAGTCATGTCGGCGCACAACGGCAAGGTCGCCCCCGACTCGTTCCCGCCGCCGGTCAACCCGCAGAAGGAGTTCATCAAGCGCGGGCTCGACGACGAGGACGAGCTGATCGAGGTCGGTGTCGCGATCGTCGGCGGGGGCACCGCGGGCCTCGCGTGCGCCAACCGGCTGCTGCAGTTGCTCGCGGACGATCCCGAGACGATGGAGCGCCTGGGCGAAGTACCGGTCGCGGTGATCGAGAAGGCCAAGACGTGCGGCGGGCACAACCTGTCCGGCGCCGTGATGCGCCCCAAGCCGCTGGAAGAGCTCTTCCCGGAGATGACCCGCGAGCAGTGGCGCGAGGAGGGCTTTGCCTTCGGCGAGGTCACCAAGGAGGCGGTCTACATGACGCCGACAGCCAAGCGCAAGCTGCGGATTCCGCCGCCGCCGCCGTTCAAGAACCACGGCAACGAGGTCGTCTCGGTCTCAGCGCTGGCGCGCTTTCAGCAGCGCCAGGCCGAGGAGGCCGGCGCGTACATCCTCACCGAGACATCGGCCACCCAGCTGGTCGTCGAGGATGGCGCCGTGGTCGGCGTGCGCTCCGGGGACAAGGGCCGCGGCAAGGACGGCGAGCCGCTGGGCAACTTCGAGCCCGGCACCGACATCAAGGCCCACGCGACGGTCCTCGGGGAGGGCTGCTGGGGGCACCTGACGGGAGCGGCGATTCGCGAGTTCGACCTCGCCGAGAATCGTGAGCCGCAGGTCTGGGAGCTCGGGGTCAAGGAGGTCTGGAAGGTCGCCAAGCCGCTGGACCGCCTGATCCACACGATCGGCCCCTGGCCGCTGAAGATCTCCTCGAAGTACGGCCAGATCGGCGGCACGTGGATCTACCCGATGAAGGACGAGAAGACAGGCGATGACCTCGTCTCGATCGGCTTCGTGATCGACCTCGAGTATGCCGACGCGACCACCTCGGCTCACGACCTGCTGCAGCAGTTCAAGCTGCACCCGCTCGTCAAGGGCATCCTCGAGGGCGGTGAGCGCGTGGCGTGGGGCGCGAAGGCGCTGCCGGGTGGCGGCTACTGGTCGATGCCGAAGCTGTCGATGCCGGGCGCGGTCCTGGTCGGCGACTCCGGCGGGATGGTCGACACGGTCTCGCTGAAGGGCGTGCACCACGCGATCAACTCAGGCAAACTGGCCGCCGAGGCGATCTACGCGGCGATCTCGCGGGGCGAAACGAGCTTCGAGCCCTACGAGCAGGCGATCGAGGACTCGGTGACGGGAAAAGAGCTCTACGAGGTGCGCAACACGCGCCAGCCCTTCCAGAGGGGCTTCCTCGCGGGTGGCCCGATCGTCAACCTGGCGATCGCGACGAAGGGCAAGCTGCCGCCGGGGCGGCTGCCGTGGCATCGCAACGACGCAAGGCCGATGTTCGTCGGCAACACCAAGGACTCCTACCCCAAGCCCGACGGCAAGTACACCTTCGACAAGCTCTCGTCGGTGTTCATCACCGGCAACGCGACGCGCGACGACGCGCCGAACCACATCCGCGTGCAGAAGCACGTCCCGCGCGAGATCGCCGAGACGTGGCGCTGGATGTGCCCGGCGGGCGTCTATGAGATCCCAGAGGACGCCCCTGAGCACGGCGAGGTGGACGTGATCGTCAACTACACCAACTGCGTGCAGTGCGGCGCGATAACCGCCAAGGGCGGCCGGCTGACGACACCCGAGGGCGGCGATGGGCCGCTCTACCAGATCCTCTAGGTACCGCTCGCAACAGCTCAGCCGCCCGGCGTCGAAACATCCGCGCCGAGCCGGTGTTAGAGGGATGTCATGAATTTGACATCGCTCATCCTGTCCAGCCGTCCCCGCCGGCAGACGTTCGTCGCCTGTGCGGCGAGCGCGATCGTCCTCGCCGGCGCTGGCGCGGCCGGAGCGCAGAGCGGTGAGTCGCTC
Source organism: Solirubrobacteraceae bacterium (assembly GCA_034664965.1). Classification (GTDB taxonomy): domain Bacteria; phylum Actinomycetota; class Thermoleophilia; order Solirubrobacterales; family Solirubrobacteraceae; genus Palsa-744. Next base: position 6,278 of record JAXDGQ010000296.1, read on the forward strand.
GCGCAGACGACGCTGCCGCCGACGACCTCCAGCGCAGTGTCGGCGACGCTCGAACAATGCGTCACCTCGGTGGTGCAAACCGAACGTTCGGCGACCTTCACCGGCGAAATGACGGCCGTCGCCGGAGCGGCGAGGATGGCGATGCGCATCGATCTCGAGGAGCGCCTCCCCGGCGAAACGGAATTTCACGCCGTCGTCTTCCCCGGTCTGGGCCTGTGGCGCTCGGCCGATCCGAAGGTGAAGGTGTACAAGTACCTCAAGCAGGTCACGAACCTCTCTTCCCCGGCGTCCTACCGCGGCTTCGTGCGCTTTCGCTGGATCAACGCCAAGGGTCACGTGATCAAGCGCGCCGAACGTTTGACGGCGCGGTGCCTGCAGCCCGCCGCGCCGGCGCACCCGGCGCCGAACCCCTCCGAAGCGACCGCGCCCGCTGCGACGCCCGGCGCATGAGACGGGCACGGGCGCGACCCGTCTGACCGCGCGGCGTCCTGCCGCTAGAATGGTCACAAGATGAAGGCCGAGATCCACCCCACTTACACCAGGGCTCGCGTGCACTGCACGTGCGGCAACGAGTTCATCACCCGCGCCACACAGGATGAGCTGCGCGTGGAGGTCTGCTCGAACTGCCACCCGTTCTACACGGGACGCCAGAAGCTGGTGGACAGCGGCGGGCGCGTCGAGCGCTTCCAGCGCCGCGTGGCCAAGGGCCGCATGCACTCGGCCCAGACTCGGTCCGCCTAGCAGCCCGATGCCCTCGCGCTTGGCGCCCGCCGGTACTACGACGCCGGTCGCGCCCGACGAGGCCGGCAGGTTTGAGGATCCGGGCGCGCGCGCAGACGCGCCGATAGCCGCGCCGGGCGGCGTCGAAGCAGACGCCGACGGCCAGCTGAACGCCCGGCGCGACGCCCCCGTGGGCGGGCAGGCAGTGCTCGAGGGCGTGATGATGCGCGGTGTCTCCAATTGGGCGGTGGCAGTGCGCAAGCCGACCGACGAGCAGCTGGCCGAAGGCGAGCGCTCGCCGGAGCAGGCGGCGCTCGGGGAGATCGAAGTCACTGCCTTCCCGCTGGAGTCCGCGCTCAAGCGCCATCGCGTGCTGCGCCTGCCGATCCTGCGCGGGATCGTCGCGCTCGGCGGATCGCTGGCGATCGGCTTTCGAGCGCTCGAGGTCTCCGCCAACGCTCAGTTGCCTCCCGACGAGAAGGACGGCTCGGTCGAGGAGATTCCCAAGGCGGTCTGGGCCGGCACGGTGGTCGTCGCACTGGTCGTGGCGATCGTGCTGTTCTTCCTGATCCCCGTCGGGCTGACGAGCCTGATCAAGGATCAGCTGGGGTCGTCGTTCCTGTTCTGGCTGATCGAGGGCCTGCTGCGCACGAGCATCTTCCTCGGCTACATGCTGCTGCTCTCGCGCCTGCGCGATCTGCGGCGCGTGTTCGAGTACCACGGAGCCGAGCACAAGACGATCTCCTGCTTCGAGGCCGGCCTGCCGCTGACGCCCGCCAACGCCCAGCGCTTCTCGCGACTGCACCCCCGCTGCGGCACCAGCTTCCTGCTCGTGGTGATGATCGTGGCGATCTTCGTGTTCGCGCCGATCGGCCTGCCGGCGTGGTACTGGCTGCTGGCCACGCGCATCCT
>JAXDGQ010000297.1:0-5100 GCA_034664965.1 Solirubrobacteraceae bacterium
TTCAGGCATCGGGATCGAGACCGCACGCGCGCTGGTTGGAGCGGGCGCCGAAGTCACGCTTGCCGTCCGCAATATCGACGCCGGCGAGCGCACCGCCACCGACATCACCGCCACCACGGGCAGCACGGCCATCCAAGTCGGCCGGCTCGACCTCGCCGACCAGGCATCCATCACGGCCTTCGTCGCGAACTGGAGCGGGCCGCTCGATCTGCTGATCAACAACGCCGGCGTGATGGTGCCCGAGCTCCAGCGGACCCGGGCGGGCTGGGAGATGCAGTTCGCGACCAACCACCTCGGCCATTTCGCGCTCGCGCTCGGGCTGTACGGCGCGCTCGCGGTAGCCGGGAACGCGCGGATCGTTTCGCTCAGCTCAGTGGGGCACCGCCGCTCCCCGGTCGTCTTCGACGACATCAACTTCACCTCTCGTCCTTACGACCCGGGACTCGCCTACGGACAGTCCAAGACCGCCAACGTGCTGTTCGCCGTCGAGGCGACACGCCGCTGGAGTGGCGACGCCATCTGCGTCAACGCGGTCCACCCGGGAACGATCGCGACTACCAACCTCAATGGACACTTGGGTTCTGACGTCGTGGCGCACCTGCAGGCCTCAGCTCCGTACGCGGAGACATTTGACGCAGCACAGGTGAAATCCAAGACGACCGAGCAAGGCGCGGCGACAAGCGTCTTCGTCGCCACCTCGCCACAGCTCGACGCTATCGGCGGCCGCTACTTCGAGGACTGCAACCAAGCACGCGTCCTCCGCCCCGACGCCCCGAACGCCACCGCCTCCGGTGTCGCCGCCTACGCACTCGATCCAGCCAACGCGAGCCGACTGTGGGAGCTATCGCTCGGACTACTCGGTTTCGAGGAATCGCACGGGTTCGCGCAACAAGCCCACCCCACGGCCAGCCCATGACGTCAAGCAACTCCCCCGGCCCGCGACGTTCGGAATCGGTCAACTCTTACCAATGGGAGACCCGAGCGATTGCCGCCGCGGCCCTGCTCGCCCTGGTCGGTGGCGTCCTGTCCGACGCACTCGCGCCTCATTTCTGGGGCCACCACGCACTGCTCACCGGGCTTGCCTCGGGTGTGATCGTCGTGATGCTGTCGGTCGCACTGATAAGCGAGGCATTCGAGCGTCGCAGTCGTAGGCGCTGGAGGGTGCTCGCACAGCACGTGATGATCGAACTCGTTAGCAACGCGCGACTGGCCTGGACCACGGTGATGGAGTTGGCGGGCCTGATGCCAGCGGACGCGTACACAACAGCGTCGATCGATGCCGGCGCGAGCGCTGTTCGCGACACTCCACGCCTCGCCGGGGCCATCCGCGAGCTGGTCGCAGATCGTGACCGGCGCCGGCTGCTTCACGAGGGGATCGCCCGCTTCGCGAATCACAGCAACGACGTGCTGGGGCGGTGGGCCGCCGTGTTGCTCAACGCAGCCGTATACGCAGAGGTCGTCGACCAACACGTCGAGCTGGCCAGGGAGGTCGCCGCGCTGGACAGCCTGCTCGGCTACTTCGAGCCGACCGACGACGACAGATGGAGGTGGCGGGAGAGCCGAAGCAGTCCGGCGGTTCCATTTGAGGGCAAGTTCGACGACGATTGGCTAGCGGAAAGGGTCGTGGCGATCACCCAGCTCGCCGAGGAGCTCGACCGAGCGACGCTGGCGCGCGCTCTGCGTATCGTCCGCGTGGAGTGGTGGGCAGCGCGCCACGAGTCGACGGCACCCACCGCTGGCGTCGATCCCGAGCCGTCGTGAGAAATGACGAAGCGGCCTCGTTTGCATAGGCGCTGCCTATCGCAAGACTCGTTTTCGCGTCTTTGCATTGTAGGCGCGCGCCCGCCACAGTCTCGCAACACCGCAAAACTCGATCATGTTCACTGGCGGCGCCGACGGTCCAGGACGGCTGGGCTGAGGCTACGTGGGCTGGCGGATGTGAAGGGCGCCGCGAAAGGCACCTATGCAGAGCACGAAGCCTCGGATACTGGTACTCGGATCGACAGGACTCACGGGTGGAGCGATCGCCGCAAAGCTCGACGACGTCTCCGATCGGGTTGAGGTGGTGCGCGCGTCACGCGACCCTGCAACCGTCGAGCAGTGGCAGGCCGGAGGGCGCTCCGCAGCCCATCTCGACCTCGACGATGCGCGGACCTTCCCCGCCGCGCTGGAGGGCACCGACCGGCTGTTCGTCATGACCGGGTACACGGTCGCGATGACGCACCAGACGAAGGTGCTCACCGACGCGGCAGCTGATGCCGGCGTCGGCCACATGGTCCACCTCGGGATCTTCGGCGACGGCCGCTCTACCGACCCCCATTTCGCCTGGCACGAGCTCGTCGAGCGCTACATCGAGGGCAGCGGCGTGCCCTGGACGCACCTTCACCCGCACATGTTCATGGAGAACCTTCTCTCGGTGTTCGCCCTGCGTGACGGGCGCCTGGTCTGGCCCGCGGGTGACAAGCCGACCGGCTGGATCGCCGGCGAGGACCTCGCGTCAGTCGCCACAAAGGTCCTCGTCGAGGGCCCGGACGCACACGCCGGCAAGGGCTACTGGATGTCCACCGACGTCCTCAACGGTGCCCAGGCGGCCGAGATCCTCGGTGAGGCCCTCGGCCGTGCGATCCCAGCCGACGTGATCACGCCCGATGAAATGCTGAAAGCCGTTGCTGACGGCCTGGTGAGCCCGCCTGCGTTCATGGAGGGGCACTACGCGCTCAGCACATTCGAGTGGCTGCGGCAGACCTATGACGGTCGCATGGACTACTCAGCGGTCGCCACGCCGACCGTCGAAGACCTCCTCGGTAGACCGCCTATGCACCTGTCTGAGTGGGCGCTCCTCCACCGAGACGCGCTGCTCAGCGTCGACTAGGGGCGCATACCCCCTAAGCATCGAGATGAGCACAGCGATAGCTGCCGCCTATACTCAACCGGCGCGACCCGCAGGCTGCTGGCTCTAGGTGAAACAGTCAGCGCAATGCCAGCAATCGCCGCGCGTTTGCAACGGGGCAGCAAGGTCAGAAGACGACGTGAACCTCCGACAGCTGCAGTACTTCCTGACGATCGCCGACGAGGGATCCTTCAGCCGGGCAGCCGAGAAGCTGCTGGTGGCCCAGCCATCGCTCTCCCAGCAGATCAAAAGCCTCGAGCAGGAGCTTGGCGGCCCGCTGCTTGAACGCTTGCCCAAAGGGCTCCGGCTCACGGCTGCCGGCAAGGCCTTCATGGGCGAGGCCCGCGCCAGTGTCGCGCACGCCGAGCGCGCTATGCGCGACGCGCGCGGCGCGCTCGGGCTCGAGACCGGAGAGATCGAGGTGGCGACCGTGACGTCGGTCGCCTTCGGCGTCCTGCCCGCGGCCTTCGAGCTGTGGCGCGAGCGCCATCCGGCGATGACGATCGCACTTCGCGAGTACTCGCATCGCAGGGCGCTTGACGACGCCGTCCGAGGCGGCGTCGGCGACATCGCGGTCGGTCCCCGCCCGCCGCAGTGGCAAGGGCCTGTTGTCGAGCTGGGTTGGGAGGAGTTCGTTGTCGTCCTCCCGGCGTCCGACGCCCTCGCCGACAGCAAAGGAGCGATACCGCTCGAGCTGCTCGCCGATCGTGATTGGGTCCTGTTCGGACCGCAGCACGGGCTCTCCGAGCTGATTCTCGAGGTCTGCGCACGCGCGGGGTTCACGCCGCGCCGGACCGTGCAGACCGGGCAGGTCGCCGCCGCTCCGCAGCTGGCAGCCGCCGGACTCGGTGTAACACTGGTCCCGAGCAACGTCGTGCCTCGTGGTCTGGAGGCGACGACTCGAAAGCTGAAGTCGCCGCTGGTGCGCCAGCTCGTCGCGTTTACCCGTCAGGACTGGCCGCCGCTCGCCGAGGCGTTCCTGGACGTGCTCAAGGCGCAGCCTTGGCAACGCCGACCCCGGTCGGCGACGATCGTCGACTAGCGCTCAGCCCGACTTCGCGGCACAAGTCTCCGCATAGGTTTCTCCTATCGCCGACCGAAGACACGCGTCTTTGTATCTATGTCGTGCCGGGGGTAGCGTCTGAATCAGGCCAATGGTGGATCTTCAGACGAGCCCGAATGCGGGTAGCAAGTCGACACCGCCTGCTCCGTCGTCATCAGCGGAAACGGTCGGCAAGCGGCAGTACAGCGCAGCGCTGCTCCATTTCATCGACCTTCGTGACGGCACTCATGGCGGCGCCCGCTCGCAGGACGAGAAGGAGCGCCTCTATACCGCCGCAGTCGAGCTGCTCGATCCGTATGCCCGGCAGGCGCTGGAGGAGCTTAACTCCGAGCTAATGTTGCACACCGGCGAGGTGCTCGCAAGCGGAGTTCGGCGCATCAAGGATGGAGGCGTCGAGGCCGTGTGGACGCTCTCGTGGCCGGCGCAGCGCGCGGCCCGCGTCGGGCCTGTCCTGATCCGCGCGTACTTCGGCTCCGGATTCCTCCACCCGCACCTGCAAAGCGCAACCGTCGGCGACTGGCCGCTGAACGTGTTCGACGATGAGCAGGCGGCCGCGGAGCTGCCCACGCTGCGGGCGCTGGCTACGGCTGACATTCACAACCTGGTCTTCCAACTCGGTGGCGACCATCGGATCGTTCCGGCCACCATCGGCGAGCGAACATACGAGAGGACCGACGATGACAATCGATAGACGTGATGTGGCCTTCAAGAGTGGCGACAGCTTCGCGGCGGGCTGGCTGTTTCTGCCTGAGAACGCCGGCCAAGGGGCGCCTGTGCCCGGCGTGGCTATGGCGCACGGCGTGGGCGCAACGAAGGACATGTTCCTCGAGCCGATTGCCCGACGGTTCGCTGACGCGGGGCTTGGCGTGTTGCTGTTCGACTATCGCTCGTTCGGTACCAGCGGCGGCGAGCCGCGCCAGCGCGTCTTTCCGCGCGACCAGGCCGAGGACTACCGGAGCGCCTTGACCTGGCTCTCGCTGCAGCCGGAGATCGACGCTGATCGGCTCGGCGTCTGGGGCACGAGCTTCGGCGGCGGGACTGTCCTGCAAGTCGCCGCTTACGATCCTCGCGTCAAGGCAGTCGTGAGCCAGGTGGGCGCAATGGACCTCTATGAGATCGCCCGCACAGCAATGGGCGCAGATCAGCT
>JAXDGQ010000298.1:0-5544 GCA_034664965.1 Solirubrobacteraceae bacterium
TCCAGGTAGGCGGTCGGCCGACTCCACCAGCCGATCGTCTGCAGCAGGCTCGGTGTCCGTGGGCCGGGCGGCAGTTGCGCGTTCATGGTGACTCCTCGTGGGGCACGGGTGTGCCGATCAGTCTACGCCTGCGGGGCGCGCGGAAAGGCCAGGGCCGTGCCCTCGACGACGAGCGAGACCTCGTCGCCGATCGCCGGCAGCCTGTGTCCGGCGGCGCGCGCGGTGATCTCCGGGCACGCTGGATCCTGCAGCGAGACGCGCGCCGTGGCGTCGTGTCCGTAGAACTGCGTCGAGAGCACGCGTCCGCGCGCAGCGCCCGCCAACGGCTCGCGGCAGAGGATCTGCTCGGGGCGCAGCATCACGCTGGCGCTCGTCGCGGCGAGGCCGTTGGAGCCGCGGATCGGCAGCCGCCCGAGCGCCGTGTCGGCGTGTCCGGCGTGCAGCTCACCGGGCAGCAGCACGGCCTCTCCGAGGAAGCCGGCGAGCTCGGCATCGACGGGATCGCGGTACAGCGTCTGCGGGTCGGCGGCCTGGACGATCGCACCGTCGCGCATGACTGCCACGACGTCGGCGAGCGACAGCGCCTCCTCCTGGTCGTGGGTGACCAGCAGGGCCGTCGCACCGCTCTCGCGCAACACCGCGCGGACCTCGGCGCGGACCTGCGTGCGCAGCCCCGCGTCGAGGGCGTCAAAGGGCTCGTCGAGCAGCACCAGCTGCGGCGCCGGGGCGAGCGCGCGGGCGAGCGCGACGCGTTGCTGCTGGCCGCCGGAGAGCTCGTGTGGCCGGCGCTTGGCCAGGGCGGCGAGTCCGACCAGCTCCAGCAGCTCCTGCACCCGTGTCGAGTGGCGCTGCGAGCGCGCCAGCCCGAAGGCGACGTTGGCGCTGACGTCGAGATGCGGGAACAGAGCCCCCTCCTGCGCGACGAAGCCAACGCCGCGCTGCTCGGGAGCGACGTACGTGCGCTCGTCGCTGACGACCCGCTCGCCGACGCGGATCGTGCCGCCGTCGGCGCGCTCGAAGCCGGCGATCAGCCGCAGCAGCGTCGTCTTGCCGCAGCCGGAGGGACCGAGCACGGCCGTGAGGCTGCCGTGCGGAACCTCCAGATCGAGTCCATCGAGCACCGGCGGACCGCCGAAGGACTTGCGCAGAGCTGCGATCGAGAGGGCCGGCGCGCTCATCCGCGTCGTCGTGCTCCGGTGACGGCGCCGAGCCTGCGCGTGAGCAGGTACGTGGGGGGCGCTGAGATGGCGACCATGAGACCAGCGTAGGGCGCCGCCGCGCCAAACGACCGCGTGGACGCGTCAGCCCAGAACTGCGTCGCCAATGTCTGCGCGCCGATCGGCGCCAGCAGCAGCGTCGCGGTGAGCTCGGTGATCGTCGCCAGGAACACCAGTGCCGCCGCCGCGCCGAGACCCGGCATGATGCGCGGGAGCGTCACGCGCACCAGCGCCTGCAGCGGGCCGCAGCCGAGCGAGCGCGCGATCTCCTCGTGCACGGGCGGCGCCTGGGCGAGGGCCGCGCGCGTGGCGACGAGCGCCAACGGCAGCGCGAGGATCGCGTAGGCGAGGAGCAGCAGCGGGGTGGTCCCGTAGAGCGCGGGCAGCTGGTGCACGGAGACGACGATCAGCGACAGCGCGACGACGATCCCCGGCAGCGCGTAGGGGAGATAAGCCGCCCGTTCCAGTACTCCGGCGATGCGGCTGGGATAGCGGATCGTGAGGATCGAGACCGGCAGCGCGAGCAGCGTCGTCAGCAGCGCGGCGCCGAGCGCGAGCTCGAGCGAGGTCCCCGCCGCGGACAGGAGAGAGACGACCGGGAAGCTCGTCGAGCCGCCGCGCAGCACCCAGTAGACGAGCGTGACCAGCGGCAGGCCCAGGGCCAGGCCGACGAGCGCGCCAAGCGCGGCGAGCGCCGGCCATTTCGCCCGTCCCAGCTTGGCGCGGCCGGGCGGTCGCGGCGAGCCGGTGTCGACGCGCGCGTAGCGCGCCTTGCCGCGCAGCCCCAGCTCGCCGAGCAGCAGCACGAGGCACAGCAGCACGAGCACGGTTGCGAGCATCGACGCGGCGGGCCCGTCGAAGCTCAGGCGGTACTCGTCGTAGATCGCCGTCGTGAACGTCTGGAAGCGCAGCATCGCGAACGCGCCGAACTCCGACAGCAGATGGACGGCGACGAGCAGTCCGCCGCCCAGCAGCGCCAGGCGCGTCTGCGGCAGCGTCACGCGCAGGAACGTCCGCCACGGTCCCATGCCGAGCGAGCGCGCGCTCTCCTCGAGAGCCGGATCCAGGCCGCGCAGCACGGCGGCGACCGGCAGATAGACGAGCGGGTAGTACGCCAGCGTGACGATCATCGCCGCGCCGCCGAAGTGCTGGACGGAGGGCGTGATCGAGACCCAGCTGTAGCTGGTCACGAACGCCGGGACGGTTATCGGCAGCGCCGCGAGCACCGCCCAGGTGCGCCTTCCCGGCAGGTCGGTTCGCTCGACGCACCAGGCAACCGCAACGCCGAGGACGACGCAGGCCGTCGTCGCGACGGCGACGAGCAGCACGGTGTTGACCAGCAGCGTGCCGACGAACGGCCGGAACAGGAGTCGTTCGATCTGCGCCCAGCCGATCGACAGCGCCTGGTCGAGCAGGAAGCCGAGCGGCAGCAGCACGAGCAGCGCGACCGCCGTCGCGATGCCCAGAAGCAACAGCGGCGTCGGCTTGCCGCGCAGCCGAACGCGCGCACGCGCCCCCCGCCACGACCTGCCGCTCGGGCTGATCCCGGCCGCCTCCATCGTCTACAGCAGCCCGGCCTGCTGCATCAGCGTCAGGGCCTGGCTACCGTCGCCGAGATCGGCGGGTCCGACATCCGGGGGCTGCAGGCTGGCGAACGGCCGCAGCCCGGGGGGCGGCGCCACGCCCGCCACCAGCGGGTACTCCCAGTCGCCGCTGTGCGTCATCGTGCTCTGGCCCTCCCTGCTGACGAGGAAGGCGAGAAACCTCTGTGCCAGCATCGGGCTCCCGCTCGACTTCACCGCGCCCGCGCCGGAGACGTTCACGAGGGCGCCCGGGTCCTTGTGGGCGAAGTAGTGGAGCTTTGAGTGAACGTTGGCGGCGCCGACCTCGGCCGCCTGCTCATACCAGTAGTAGTGGTTGATGACCCCCGCCGCCACCTGGCCGCCTTCGACGGCCGCGACGATGCCCTCGTTGTCGTCGTAGCGCTTGGCGTTGGAGGCGAACCCTTCCAGCCAGCGCTCGGCCACCGCGCGCCCGTCGAGCTTGTCGATCGCGCTGACGATCGGCACGAAGTCCGGCTCGGATGGCGCGATCGCCAGCTTGCCCTTCCACTGCGGCTTGGCCAGGTCGAGGATCGACGGCGGCAGCTGGCTCGCCGAGATCAGCTCGGGGTTGTAGATCAGCACCGTCTCGCGCGCCGCCACGCCCACCCAGCGACCGCTCGGCGAGTCATAGCGCGCCGGGACCTGCGCGAGCGTCGACCCGTTCACCTGCGCCAGCAGGCCCTTGACGGCCAACAGTTCGAGCGGCGGCGTGTTCTCGCTGAGCAGCACGTCGGCCGGCGAGGCCGAGCCCTCCTGCACGATCTGGTTGGCCAGGCCCTCGTCCTCGCCGAAGCGGATGCGCACGGTCGCTCCCGTCTTGCGTTCGAACGCCTTCGCCAGGGCATTGGTCATCTGCTGGTGCTGGGCGCTGTACAACGTCAGCGTGTTGCCCGCCCCGGCCGAGCTGCCGCAGCCGGCCAGGACCGCCGCGAGCAGGACGAGCGCGGCGCTTGCGGCGAGCCGGACCGGCAGATGTCTGGGAAGTGGGCGCATTGGCGATGGGGCAGGGTCGCCGACGAGCGTTAGGTTAGCCGAAGTTAGGGGTGCCTAAGTTCATTCTGGCCCGGTGGCGAGGGGCGCGGACTGCGCGCGGGAGAATCTGCAGATGGCCCAGCAAGCCAGCGCCGCCAAGCGAGCCGCGATCCTGCGTCGGGTTCGCGCGATTCCACCCGGCTACGTGCGTACGTATGGCGACGTGTCGCCGGGGGCCCCGCGGCTGGCCGGGCACGTGCTGAGCGGGACCGATGCGCACGACGCGCCGTGGCATCGCGTCGTGCGCGCGGACGGATCGCTGGCCAAGGGAGATCGCCAGAGGCGTTTGCTCGAAAGCGAGGGAGTTGCCTTCCGCGGTCGCCGGGTGCTGCTCTCACAGGCGCGCCTGGACGACCTCGACGCGCTGTGATCCGCCGCGACGGCGCGCTGCCCGCGCGGCGTGATGCCGTCTCGGCGGCCGCGGGTCACCTCGCCGGGGCGATCAGCGAGCGAACCGAGGCCGGGCGCATGAGCAATACGAGCGTCGCCAGACACAGCCCCGCGGCGATCGTCATGGAGGCGGCGTCGCCCGCGTCATTGGCGATCGCACCGCCGGCGCCCGAGCCGAGGATCTGCCCGCCCGCCCAGGCCAGGTTGGTCAGCGCCGCAGTCAGGCCGTAGTCGAGACCGCGCCGCTCGGCGGCATCGGTCAGGAGTGCCATTGCCGGCGCCCAGAAGGCGCCCAGCGCCGCGCCGATCGCGACGACCAGGGCGGCTAGCGCCAAGGCTCCGCCGGGGAGCGTGAAGCAGAACAGCAGCGCGGCTGCGCCGGCGAGGCCGAGGCGCAGGGGAACCAGCCGTCCGCGGCGATCGGACAGGCTTCCCACGGCCGGACTCACGACCGCCTCGGCCGTCGCCGCCAGCAGGAATGTCGCGCCGATCGCGACCGCGCTCGCGCCGAGGTGGTTGAGCCGAAGCGGGGCGAGCACGTCGAGGGCGCCCGACGCCAGCGCCGGCAGCGCGACCAGCCACATCGCGACCGCCACGCCGGGCTTGGCGATCGCGGCGAGCAGGCTACCGACGCCCTGCTCGGAGCGGACATGACGGCTCGGCAGTCGCCGTGTCTCGGCAACCAGCAGCGCCGCGATCACAACTACGGCGCTGAACGCTGCCTGCCGGCCGATGGCGTTGGCCAGCGTGCCGATCGCGGGCCCGAACAGGGCGCCCCCGATGGCCGCCGCCATGGCCCGTCCGATCAGCGCGCCGCGTCGCTCAGACGGCGTCTCGGCGACGATCCAGGCAAGGCCGCCGGCCCACGAGAAGGCGCCGCCCACGCCCTGGACGAAGCGGGCGCAGTCCAGCGCTGCAGCGTTGTGCAGGAAGGCGAAGGCGACCGTCGATCCGGCGAGCATGGTCAGCCCGGCCACCACGGTCGCCTTCGGCCCGGCGCGCGCCGCCAGCACTCCTCCGGGCAGCGAGCCGACGAGCGTGCCGACCGGGTAGCTGGCGGTCATCACACCGGCCGACAACTTGGAGAGGTGCAGTTCGTGCGCCAGGCGCGGAAGCAGCGGCGCGATCACCGCGAAGAACATCGTGTCGACGAACACGACGGCGCTCATGACCGCAACCAGCCGGCGCTCGATTGAGGCCGCTCCGTGATCGGAGTTCGGCTGGCTCGCCATGAATCTCAGAAATGGAGCTAGTCGGGCTCGAACCGACGACCTCTGCCATGCCATGGCAGCGCTCTCCCA
>JAXDGQ010000299.1:0-5752 GCA_034664965.1 Solirubrobacteraceae bacterium
AGCGCCGGCACGGTCGTGCACGTCGAGCTGGACGCCGAGCTGGCGGCCAAGGGTGTGGTGCTGTGCTCACTGCAGGACGCGTTTGCCGAGCACGGCAAGCTCGTCGCCGAGTGGTACTCCAAGCGCCTGACGATCGACCGCAACAAGCTGGAGGCCGCCAACGCCGCCTTCTGGACCGGCGGCGCCTTCCTGCACGTGCCGCAGGGGCTTGTCGTCGAGGATCCGTTTGAGATCGTCTACGCGATCGAGTCGCCCGGCGTCGCGCAGTACGGGCGCACGCTCGTCGTCGGCGCCCCGAACAGCGACTTTCGCGTGCACGAGTACGACCTCGCAGAGGACTTCGAGGGGCAGGCGCTGCACGCCGGAGCGTTCGAGCTGTACCTGCAGGACGGCGCGCGCTGCCGCCTGGCGCAGGTGCAGGACTGGGGCGCGGGTGAGGTGTTCGACGCCTCGACGCGCTTCGTCAGCGTCGGGCGCGACGCCTACTGCCATTGGCTGCCCTCGCTGCTCGGCGGCAAGCTCGTGCGCCAGCACCTCGAGCTCGCGGTAACCGAGCCCGGCGGCGACATGGCCTTCCGCGGCCTGTTCTTCACCGAGGAGCACGAGCACCTGGACGTGTTCGCCGTCGACCTGCACGAGACGGGACCCTCGGGCGGCGACGTGCACTGGCGCGGCGCGGCGACGGGCGAGAGCCGCGCCAGCTTCGAGGGCCTGATCCAGATCGACCCGGGCGCCCAGCAGACGCACACCTATCTGCAGATCCACTCGATGATGCTCTCGCCGAAAGCGCGCGTTGATGCGATCCCGTCGGTGCTCGTCTCCTCCGACGACGTCTCCGCGTCTCACGGCGGAACGGTGGGGGAGCTCGACGAGACGGCGATCTTCTACATGCAGACGCGCGGCCTGGATCGCCCTGCCGCGGTGCGCGTGATCGTCGAGGGCTTCTTCGAGCCGCTGATCGCCGAGCTCGAGGACGGACCGCTGGAAGAGCTCGTGCGCGCGAAGGTCGCCGGCAAGCTGGCGGCGGCTCGGGAGGACATCGAGGCGTATGCCACAAGTCGTTGAGAGCTCGCTGGCCCTGAAGGCCGACTTTCCGATCTTCGCCCGGAAGATCGGCGGCCGCGAGCTCGTCTATCTCGACTCCGGCGCGACCTCGCAGAAGCCGCAGAGCGTGATCGACGCGCAGGCCGAGCACCTGCGCAGCCACAACGCGAACGTGCACCGCGGCGTCTACGCGCTCGCGCAGGAGGCAGACGCTGCCTATGACCAGGCGCGCAGGAAGGTCGCGTCGTTCGTGGGCGCCCAGCCGCAGACGACGATCTTCACCAAGAACGTCACGGAGGCGATCAACCTCGTCGCCTATTCCTGGGGGCGCGCGAACGTCGGCGCAGGCGACGCCGTGCTGATCACGCAGATGGAGCATCACGCCAACCTCGTTCCCTGGCAGGTCCTCTGCCGCGAGCGCTCGGCCGAGCTGCGCTACCTCGAGGTCGACGAGCGCGGCGAGCTCTCGCTGCAGGAGCTCGATCGCGAGCTCGCCCGCGGCGACGTCAAGCTCGTGGCGTTCGCGCATGTGTCCAATGTGCTCGGCACGATCAACCCGGTCGCCGAGATGACGGCGCGCATCCGCGCCGCCGGAGCGCTGTCGCTCGTCGACGGCGCGCAGGCCGTGCCGCAGATGCCCGTCGACCTGCAGGCGCTCGGCGCCGATTTCTACGGCTGGACGGGGCACAAGGCCCTCGGGCCCACCGGCGTCGGCGTGCTGCACGGGCGCGAGGAGGTGCTCGAGCAGATGGAGCCGTTTTTGACCGGCGGCGACATGATCGCCTCGGTCGACTTCCAGTCGGTGAGCTGGAACGAGCTGCCGTACAAGTTCGAGGCGGGCACTCCGCCGATCGCCGAGGCCGTCGGGCTCGGCGCGGCTGTCGACTATCTCACGGCGCTGGGGATGGAGCTCGTGCGCGCGCACGAGCGATCGCTGACCGCGTACATGCTGGCGCGACTCGCCGAGGTTCCCGGGTTGCGCGTCGTCGGCCCGCCCGAGGCCGAGCGCCGCGGCGGCCTCGCCTCGTTCACGATCGATGGCATCCACCCCCACGACGTCGCCGAGCTGGCCGACCGCGGCGGTGTGTGCATACGCGCCGGCCACCACTGCGCGCAGCCGCTGATGCGCTGCCTGGGCGTCGGCGCGACCGCGCGCGCATCGGTCGGCGTGTACAACGACGCCGCGGACATCGACGCGCTCGTCGACGCGCTGCAGGCCGGGCGAGAGATATTCGGGCTCTGACGGTGGACGACCTCTACCGCGACTACATCCTCGAGCACTACAAGCGCCCCCACAACTTCGGCGAGCTCGATCCGCACGACCTGGAGGCACTGGAGCACAATCCGCTGTGCGGCGACGAGCTGGGCGTTCACATCCGCGTCAAGGACGGCCGCATCGAGGACCTGCGCTTCCACGGTCACGGCTGCGCGATCTCCCAGGCGTCGGCGTCGATCGCCTCTGAGGAGCTCAAAGGGATGGACCTGGAGGCGGCCGGCAAGCTCGACGCCGACTGGATGATCGAGCTGCTCGGCATCCCCGTCTCGGCGACGCGACGCAAGTGCGCGCTGCTGAACCTGAAGGCCGTGCGCGGAGCGGTCACCGGCGACAACGCGTGGCCGTCGTGAAGCGGCCGGCCCCCCGTGGCCGCAAAGAGATGCCCCGCCACCCGCGATACAATTCCTACTTCAGCGCACAGGATTCCCTGGATCCCGTCCAGCACAGTGGCAAGCCCACCGCTAAGGAGCCGCATGGCAACGATTGACCGCACGAAGATCACCAAGCCCAGCCCCATCGTCGAGGACGAGCAGGGTCAGCTGCGCGCGCGCCAAGGCATCTCGCGCGAGGTGGTCAGCGAGCTGTCGAAGGTCAAGGGCGAGCCCGACTGGATGGCCGAGAAACGACTGAAGTCGCTGGAGATCTTCGAACGCAAGCCGGTGCCGACCTGGGGACCGGACCTGAGCGGCCTGAACCTCGACGACCTGGTGCTCTACTCGCCCCCCACGGCCGGCCGCTTCAACAGCTGGGACGACGTCCCGGAGGAGATGAAGCAGACCTACGAGGACCTGGGCATCCCCCAGGCCGAGCGCGAGCACCTCGCGGGTGTCGTCGGCGTGTGGCGCCAGGAGCCGGTGTACGAGGGTCTGAAGGAGGAGTACGCCAAGCAGGGGATTCTGTTCTGCTCGATGGACACGGCGATCAACGAGTACCCCGAGCTGGTGCAGAAATACTTCATGACCAAATGCGTGCCGGCGCAGGACAACAAGTTCTCGGCGCTGCACGGCGCCGTCTGGTCCGGCGGAGCCTTCTGCTACATCCCCAAGGGCGTCAAGTGCGACCTGCCGCTGCAGTCCTACTTCCGCATGGAGGGCGCCGGGGAGGGCACCTTCGAGCACACGCTGATCGTCGCCGACGAGGGCTCTGAGGTGAACTACATCGAGGGCTGCACGGCGCAGACCTACAGCGTCAACTCGATGCACTCGGCGGTCGTGGAGATCTTCGTGCACGAGGGCGCAAAGGCGCGCTACACGACGGTGCAGAACTGGTCCAAGGACGTCTACAACCTGAACACAAAGCGCGCGATCGTCGACGCCAACGGCACCGTCGAGTGGGTCGGCGGCTCGATGGGCGCCTAGTACGTGATGCTCTACCCGGGCTCCTACCTGATGGGTGAGGGCGCGCGCGCCGACCACCTGAACGTCGGCGTCGCCGGCAAAGGCGTGCACAAGGACACCGGCGCGAAGGTCGTGCACCTGGCGCCGAACACGACGTCGAACATCCTCGCCAAGTCGATCTCCAAGGACGGCGGCATCATGGGCTACCGCGGCCTGGTCAAGATGGGCCACAACTCGGCCGGCTCGAAATCCCGCGTGCAGTGCGACGGGCTGATGATGGACGGCGAATCGAAATCCGACACGTGGCCGGACATCCAGATCCAGAACCCGCACGTGACCGTCGCGCACGAGGCGACGGTCGGGCGCATCTCCGACGACCAGCTCTTCTACATGGGCTCGCGCGGCTTCACCGAGGACGAGGGCGCGGCGATGATCGTCAACGGCTTCATCGAGCCGGTGACCAAGGAGCTGCCGATGGAGTACGCGGTCGAGCTCAACCGCCTCATCCAGTTGGAGATGGTCGGCAGCATTGGCTAGGCGCCGCCGTTGCGCGCGCCCGTGAACAACATCGCCGCCCCGCTGTTCCCCGCGAAGCTGGCGTGGGTGAACGCGACGGGTGGGCAGGCCAGCACGATTCAGCGGGGCAAGCCGATGCTGGTGGAGTTCTGGGATTTCTGCCGGCCCAACTCGATGCGCACGCTGCCGTACGTGAAGCAGTGGCACGAGCGCTATGCGGATGCGGGCCTGCGGGTGATCGGCGTGCACTGCCCCGGCTTTGAGCCATCGCGCGACGAGGGCGCGGTGCGCGGCGCGGTGGCGCGGCTGGAGATCCGCCACCCGGTGCTGATCGACAGCGAGTTGCAGCTGTGGCGTGACTACGAGAACGAGGGATGGCCCGCGCGCTACCTGTTCGACGGGCACGCACGACTGGTCGAGTATCACTACGGGGAGGGCGCCTACCGCGAGACCGAGCGAGCGATCCAGGAGCTGCTCGCGCTGCAGCGCGAGCCGCTGGCGCCGCTGCGCCCCGAGGACGCGCCAGGCGCGACACTGGCGGCGCCGACGGCCGAGCAGCCAGGTGCTTACAGCGGTCCCTACGAGGCTGGCGGCGTGTGGGCCGTCCTCGACGGCTCGGGGAAGCTGCGTGCGAGCGACGGCGAGACGGGCGCCGTCGCGGAGCTGCAGATCGCCGCGCCGGGCGCCTACCCGCTGCTGGAGCACCCCCGCCACACAGCCGGCGAGCTCGCGCTGGAGCTGGAGGGCGGCCTGCGCTGCCTGGCCACCTGCTTCACACCCGGACTGGCCTGAGGGAGCGCGCGATTGGCGATCACGCCGTACTCGGCCTGCGGCGCGCCGGTGCGAGCTCGGAGTTGCTGCGGTCGAGCAGCAGGCGCTGCAGGACCGGCGCTCCGTCGTCCTCGACCAGCGCGCACGTCCCCGGCCAGTACGGGCTCTCGCCGGGCGTGTCGGTGAGGAAGATCGAGTCGTAGGTCCAGGAGCCGGTGTTGACGAGCCTCGGGCCCGACGCCGCGCCGGGCGCCGGCGGCCGGTTCCACTCGCCGGGGTCGTCGGCGGGGAGCGGCCCCGAGCGATGGGTGTGGCCGAACACGACGAACGCGTCGCCGAGCCCCAGGCGCGACGCCACCTCCCCCATCGCCCGCAGCCCCGCGCCGCGGAGCTCCCCCGCGGAGATCTCAGAACGCAGCGGTCCGAGCCCGGCGCGATTGAGCGCGGCGACGGCCAGCGGAAAGCCGCGGACCATCGCACGCGTGCGCAGCTCCGCGACGAGCGTCGCGGGTAGCGAGCGCCGGCTGCGCGTGCCTTTGCGCTTGGCGCCTGCGCCGCCGCTCCCGCCGCCGAGCGTACGCCAGGCGTGGACCGTGGCGATGCCGTTGAGGGCGTCGCCGGTGCGGGCCTCGCGGGCGACGGCGTGTCTCCAGGCGTACATCGGCGCGGTCACCGCCTCGTAGTCGGCGACCTGACCGAACCCGTGGGCGGGGCGCCCGAGCAGCCGGCTCATCGCGGCGACGGTCAGCCGCTCGATCGTGGGGACGGTCAGGTGACAGTCGAGGTAGTGGCCATGCGTCGCGTAGAC
>JAXDGQ010000300.1:0-5536 GCA_034664965.1 Solirubrobacteraceae bacterium
CAGGGGACCGCAGACAAAGGGCGAGTTTGGGCTAGCGCCCAGGCGGGTGGGCTCGGGCGAACGCGCGCCGGGCCGAGAGGGGGAAGGGACGGGACTGCCGAGCGCGGGGAGGCGCTCGGCAGTCCCGCGCGCTCAGAGGCGCTCGGCAGTCCCACGCGGGGGGAGCCCGCTCGGCAGTCGCGCGCCCTCAGCGTTCCAGCGACTGCTGAAGCGCCTCCAGGACGCGCACCACGCGCAGCCCGCTGTGACCGTCCGAGCGCGGCGTCTGGCCGCTGCGCACGCACTCGACGAAGTGCTCGCACTCCAATCGCAGCGGCTCGGCGTCTGAGATGCGCGGTGAGAAGACGTCGCCCGAGCGGGTGTGGTAACTGGTCCCGGAGGGGGAGCGCGCGTCCTCGTCAAAGCCCTTGTCGTAGACCGCCAGCTTGCCCTCGACGAGCATGTCGTCGAAGGTCGCCATCCGGCGCGAGCCGACGACCGTCAAACGGCGCTCCTTGTGCGGGTCAAGCCACGACAGGTGCAGGTGGGCGACGATCCCCGAGGGGAAGCGCAGCGAGCAGAAGACGACGTCCTCGACGCCCTCGCGCACGTAGGAGGCGCCTTGGGCGATGCACTCCCGCGGCTCTTCGTCGATCAGGTGCAGCACGACCGACACGTCATGCGCGCCGAGGCTCCACAGAGCGTTCTCGTCGGCGCGCAGCTTGCCCAGGTTCAGGCGGTTGCCGTACAGGTAGTACAGCGAGCCGAGCTCGCCCTCGTCGATCAGCTGCTTCAGCCGCGCGACCGCCGGGTGGTACTCCAGCAGGTGCCCGACCATCAGCAGCCTGCCCGCGCTCTCGGCGGCCGCGACGGCGGCCTGCGCATCGACCACGTTGGTCGCCAGCGGCTTCTCCACGAAACAGTGCTTGCCCGCCTGCGCGACGCGCACGGCCAGCTCGGCGTGCGTGGGCACGGGCGTCGCCAGCACGACCGCGTCCAGCTCCTCGTCCTCCAGCAGGCGATCCAGCTCGCCCGTGGCCCGCGCGCCCGGGAACGACGCCGCCAGGCGATCGCGCGCGGCGGCGTCGGAGTCGCACAGCCAGCGCAGCTCACAGCCTCCGATCGCGGCGAAGTTGCGCGCGATGTTCGGCCCCCAGTAGCCGAGGCCGACCACGCCGAGGCGCACCGGCTGTTCGGTCAGCTCGCTCAAAGCTCGCCGATCGCCCGCACGCAGCGCTCGGCGGCCCGCCCGTCGCCGTACAGCGCCGGGCGCTCGCTCGGCGGCTGCGCAGCCAGCGCCGCAAGCGCCGCGGCGGCGTCGAGGTCGACGAGCGTGTTCCAGCCGGCCGCGACCGTCTCGACCCACTCGGTGTTGGCGCGCAGCGTCACGCAGGGCACTCCGGCAAGGTACGCCTCCTTCTGGACGCCTCCAGAGTCCGTCAGCACGGCGCGCGCCTGGCACAGCAGCGCGCTGAACTCGACGTAGCCCAGCGGCTCGCTCAGCCGCACGCCGTCGATCCGCTCCAGCTCGCCGGCGAGCCCGGCGTCGAGCAGCCGCGCGCGCGTGCGCGGGTGCAGCGGGAAGACGACCGGCCCCGGCAGCGCCGCGACGAGCTCGACGAGCGCGCGCAGCCGCGCCGGGTCGTCGACGTTGCCGGCGCGGTGAGCCGTCAGCAGCAGGTACTCGCCGGCGCGCACGTGATGCTCGGCCGGCGTGCGCTCGTCCGCGCGCGCCGACGGCTGGCGGCGCATGGCGACGTCGACCATCACGTCGCCGACCACCGCAACGCGGCCGGTCACAGACTCTGCCTCGAGGTTCGCCGCGGCGGTGTCCGAGGAGCACAGCAGCAGCGCCGAGAGATGATCGGTCAGCACGCGGTTGAGCTCCTCGGGCATGGCGCGGTCAAACGAGCGCATGCCGGCCTCGACGTGCACCACCGCAACGCTCGCCTGCGCCGCCGCCAGCGCACCGGCGAGCGTCGAGTTGGTGTCGCCGTAGACGAGCACCGCGTCGGGGGCGAGCTCGAGCAGCAGCGGCTCCAGCGCGGCGAGCATGCGAGCCGTCTGCCCCGTGTTCGAGCCGCCGCCGATGCCCAGCTCGCGATCGGGCCGCGCCAGGCCGAGCTCGGCGAAGAACACGCGCGAGAGCGAGTCGTCGTAGTGCTGGCCGGTGTGCACGAGGATCTCCCGGTGATGCTCGCGCAGGAGCCCGGAGACGGCCGCGGCCTTGATGAACTGCGGCCGGTTGCCGACGACTGTGAGGATCTTCACGACCGCACCGCCAGTGGCTCACACGGGGGGAGGTCGGGAGGGGGGCCTGCCCTCTTCCCGCTCCATTGCTGCGGCCGGTTGCCGACGACTGTGAGGATCTTCACGGGTGCAGCCTATGCGCCGACGCGCCCGCCGCGAGGACGCGCCGCGCTACCAGCCCGACGCGCTCGCGCCGGCGGCTGCGCCGACGACGGACGTCGACCAGTCGATCACCGACGTCGGGCGCACCACGTGTCGGTTCATGCCGAGCTCCTTCGGCTCCAGGCCGAGGGCGAGGCCGACGAGCTGGGGCAGGTGAAGGACCGGCATGTCCAGCTCGCGCCCGACCGTTTTCTCGGCGAGCGGCTGCTGCAGGTCGAGGTTCAGGTGGCACAGCGGGCACGGCGTCACCAGGCAGTCCGCCTGAGCGTCGACGGCGTCGCCGAGGTGGCGCCCGGCCTGCTTCAGCGAAGCCTCCTTGTTCATCGTGATGATCGGAAAGCCGCAGCACTTGCGCATGCCCGCGTAGTTGATCACGGTGCCGCCCAGCGCCTCGATCACCTGATGCAGGTAGTCGTCGCGCGGGTGCTGCTCGTCGATCCCCAGCCGCGTGCGCGGGCGCACGATGTAGCAGCCGTAGAAGGGGCCGACCTTGAGGTTCGACAGCGGCCGCTTGACGCGCGAGCGCAGCTCGTCCAGGCCGAGCTCCTCGACCAGCAGCCACAGGAAGTTCTTGTTGGTCAGGCCAGTCTCGTAGGTCAGGCCCTCGCCGGCGAGCGTCTCGTTGATCTGTGCGCGGTAGTCCGAGCTCGCGTCCAGGCGCTGCTGGCACTCGCTTTGGGCCCCCTGGCAGGTCGAGCAGATGTTCATCATCAGCTCCGCGCCGTCGACCTGCTGGGCGAGCGCGAAGGTGCGCGCGTTGAGCGTGTCGGCGAGCTCCTGGTTGTGCTCGGCGATCACGCCCGCGCCCGTGCAGCAGGCGCGGTCGAGCTCGACCAGCTCGATGTCCAGCAGCGGCGCTACCTGCGCCATCGAGCCATGCAGCTCGGGGGTGAAGCCGCGGCTGACGCAGCCCGGCCAGTAGGCGACCTTCATTGCTTGCTCCCTTCGCCGGCTGAAGGCTCATCGCCCGCGGCCGGCTCGTCGGCCGGGGCACCGCTGCCCGCGGCCCGATCGGCCTCGCCCTCGCCCGTCGGATCGTCGGGATGGGGCTCGTTTTCCGCGCCGCCGGGAGCCTCGGCGTAGTCAGAGCCCGACGAGTCGGCGTGCGACGTGGACTCGCTCGGGCTCTCGCCGGTCGGCGCCGTGCGCTCGGCGCCCTGCCTGTCGCTCGCCGCCGACGGGCTCGTCGCGCCTTCGGGGCCCGGCGCCGAGGCCGCTGCCTGGCTGTCGGCCCCCACGGCCAGCCCTCTGACCACCGGGACTTCGGGCGACGGGGGGCCCGCGGCCTCGTCCTCGCCGGCGATGTACAGGTTCAGCTCGAAGCGCTCCTCGCGGCTCTCGACCTTGTCGTAGATCGCCTGCACGGCCTGCAGGTCGGGCTTGGCGATCCGGTGCGGTTTGAGCGCGCCCATCGGCGTCACCTTGCCGCGCACCAGCGCCTTGATGATCGCCGGCAGCGAGCTGAGCAGCTCTTTGCCCGCCGGCGGGGCGAATTTGCCGAACCACGAGTTGCCGCCGTAGGAGCGCGGCAGCAGCTCGGCCTCCCACAGCAGGCCGTTGTCCCTGATCAGCGTCGTGAACGCCGCCTCGTGGCGCTCGCCGTTGTTGGCGTCCACGATGTGGTGGTCGTTGGTCGCGATCCGGCGCAGGCGCATGATCTGGCCCATCGGGTTGACGTCCTTCGGGCAGGCGTCCACGCACTTGAAGCAGTGCGTGCAGTCAAAGATTCCCTCGGGGTCCTGCGCGAGGTCGTTGAGGCGCTCGAACTGCTGGTCGTCGCGCGGATCGCCGACGAAGCGGTAGGCCTTGGCCAGCGCCGCCGGGCCGATGAAGCCCGGGTCGACCTCCATCGCCAGGCAGTCCGACACGCAGGCGCCGCACTGGATGCAGGCCATCGTCTGCGTGACGTCGACCATGTTCTCGTGCGGCACGATGTACTCGCGCTCGGGCACCGGCTGCTTTGGAATCAGCCACGGCGTGACGCGCTGCACCTTCTTCCAGTGCACCGCGTCCATGTCGACGATCAGGTCCTTGATCACCGGCATGTTTCCCATCGGCTCGATCTCGATCACGCCGTCTGGGGCGCTCTTCTTCGCCGCGTCCAGGTGCGTGTGGCAGGCCAGCGCCGGTTCGCCGTTGACGCGCACGCCGCAGGAACCGCAGATCGCCTGGCGGCAGGAGCAGCGGATGCCGATCGAGCCGTCGAAGCGGTCTTTGGCCTGCAGGATCGCCTCGAGTACCGAGCGGTGCGGCGCGAGCTCGACCGTGTGCTCGTCCCAGTAGGGCGCCTCGCCCGACTCCGGGTCATAGCGGCGCACGCGGAAGCTGAACTGCTCGGGCGGCTTGTGCGTCTCGGCCATCAGTACTTCCTCTCCTCGGGCTGCCACTGGGTGATCGTCACCGGCGAGTAGCTCACCTGCGGGCCGTCGCCGTCGAGCGTGACCTCGATGTGCTTCAGCCACTGCTCGTCGTTGCGCTCGGGGAAGTCCGTGCGGAACTGCGCGCCGCGCGACTCCTTGCGCTCGATCGCGCCGACGACCGTGGCCTCGGCGCAGTCGATCATGTAGCTCAACTCGATCGCCCCGAGCACGTCCTGGTTGAAGACCGTGCCGCGGTCGTCGATCCACGCGCTCGCGGACTCCTCCTTCAGCCGCGCGATCGTCTCGCGCGCGCTCTGCAGCCCCTGCTCGTCGCGGAACACGGCGGCGTACTCGTTCATCATCTCGCCCAGCTCCTCCTTGATCTCCGACACGCGGCGCCCGTCGCGCGGGCGGTCGATGATCGCGTCGATCGCGTCGGAGTCGCGGCGCAGCTGTGACAGCGTGTCGACCTCGGGCATCGCCATGCCCGCCGCGCGTGCGGCGGCGTGCTCGCCCGAGCGCCGGCCGAAGATCAGCGTGTCCAGCAGCGAGTTGGCGCCGAGGCGGTTGCCGCCGTGCACCGACACGCAGGCGACCTCGCCGGCCGCATACAGGCCCTCGATCGGCGTCCGCCCGTCGATGTCCGTCTTCACGCCGCCCATGATGTAGTGCTGGCCTGGGCGGATGGTGATCGGCTCGCGCGTGATGTCCACGCCGGCGAAGTCCTTGCCCAGGTTGACGATCTCGCGCAGCGCCTCCAGCGTGCGCTTGCGCGGCACGACGGT
>JAXDGQ010000301.1:0-4949 GCA_034664965.1 Solirubrobacteraceae bacterium
CCACGCCGAACGAGCAGACGATCGCCCAGCTGCTGCCGTACATCAAAGATTATCCGCAGTCGCTGTTTCACATGCGCGACTACGTGCCCCGGGGCATGGGCGGCCACGTCAACATCGTCCCGCCGGCAATCGACCCGCTGACGCCGAAGAACATGGCGCTCTCGCCCGAGGACGGCGCGTTCGTGTGCGGGCAATTCGGCATCGACGTGGACCGTCCGCTGATGTGCCAGGTCTCGCGCTTTGATCCGTGGAAGGACCCGCTCGGGGTGATCGACGCCTACCGCCTCGTGCGCGAGTCGCTGCCGGACCTGCAGCTGGCGCTGGTCGGATCGATGGCCAGCGACGACCCTGAGGGCTGGGACTTCTTCAACGCGACGATCGCCCACGCCGACGGCGATCCCGACATTCACATCCTCAACAACTTCAACAACGTAGGCGCGATCGAGGTCAATGCGTTTCAGTCGCACTCCGACGTGCTCGTGCAGAAGTCCACACGCGAGGGCTTCGGCCTGACCGTCTCGGAGGCGATCTGGAAGGCGCGGCCGTTCATCGGCGGAAACGTCGGCGGCATCCCCCTGCAGATCGAGGACGGCGTGACCGGCTTTCTCGTCTCCAGCGTGGAGGAATGCGCCGATCGTGCATTGGAGGTGCTCAAGGACCCCGCGCTGGGGAAGTTCCTCGGCAGACGCGGCAAGGAGCACGTGCGCACGCACTTCCTCACGCCCCGCTACCTGCGCGACTACCTGCGGATCTTCAACGAGCTGAAGCAATCATGAGCAAGGGACAGGTACCGCTGGTGCTCGTGAGCAACCGCGGACCTGTCACCTTCGACGAGCGCGGCGAGACCCAGCGCGGCTCAGGCGGCGTCGTGACGGCGCTGACCGGCCTGGCCTCGCACCGCGAAGCGATCTGGATCGCCTCGGCGATGAGCGAGTACGACGCCAAGGCCTCGCGCGAGCACGGGGAACGACCCTTCCCGGTGCGCTCGCCGTCGGGCGACGTGGAGTTCCGCGTGCGCCTGGTCGTCTCAGACCCCGACGCCTACGACCGCTTCTACAACGTCGTTGCCAATCCCATGCTGTGGTTCATCCAGCACTACCTGTGGGACCTCTCAAACGCTCCGGACATCCGCCGCGAGGAGATCGAAGCGTTCGACTTCGGCTACAACGCCGTCAACGAGGATCTCGCGAGCGCCGTCGTGCAGGAGCTCGAGGATGCCGAGGAGCCGGTCGTGATGATCCACGACTACCACCTCTACACGCTGCCGGGGCTCGTGCGCAGCGCGCGACCGGATGCCTTCCTGCACCACTTCGTGCACATCCCATGGACGCAGTCAGACGCCTGGCGCGTGCTGCCGACGCGCATCCGCGATCAGATCTTCACGGGCCTGCTGGCCAACGACATCATCGGCTTTCACACGCGCTCCTACAGGCGCAACTTCCTGCAGTGCTGCCGCGACCTGATGGGGCTGGAGATCGACTTCGAGCGCGGCGTCGTGGTGGCGCCCGGCGGGCGCGAGGTGTGGGTACGCGCCTACCCCTTGCCGATCGATCACCAGGCCACCCGCCGGATCTCCCAGCGCGCGCGCGTGGAGCAGTTCGAGCAGGAGCTGCTGCGCCGCCGGCGAGACTTCCTGATCCTGCGCGTCGACCGCGCCGACCTGAGCAAGAACGTACTGCGCGGCTTCTCGGCGTTCGATCTGTTCCTCGAGCAGCATCCGGAGTTCTCCGAGCGCGTGACGTTCGTCGCCCAGCTGATGCCCTCGCGAACGGATGTGCCCCAGTACGCCGAGTACCTCGAGGCGATCGAGGCGCTGGTGGCGGTCGTCAACCACCGCCACGGCACGCCCGACTGGATGCCGATCCAGCTGAAGCTGCGCGACGACCTGGAGGAGGCGATGGCCGCGTACAAGCACTACGACGTGCTGCTGGTCAACGCGATGTTCGACGGCATGAACCTCGTCGCCAAGGAGGGACCGATCGTCAACGAGCGCGAGGGCGTGTCGATCCTCTCGGAGAACACCGGCGCCCACGAGGAGCTCGGCGAGTACGCGCTGTCGGTGAACCCGTTCGACATCCAGGAGCTGGCCGACTCGATCCACGCGGCGCTGACGATGGCGCCCGAGGAAAAGGCGCGACGCGCCAACGGGCTGCGCGAGATCGTCACCTCGCGCGACCCCGGCGACTGGATCGACGAGCAGCTCGCGGACATCCGCGCGAAGGGCCGGACCCGCTAACCTTGCAGCGCAGCGCCTTCGGGCGCCTGAATATGACGCTGCCCGCACCGATATACGACCTCGTTGTGCTGCTCGACCCGCAGGCCGACGACGCCACGCGCGCCAAGCTCGTGGCCGACACGCGCGCCTCCGTCGAGGCGCAGGGCGAGCTGCTGCGCCACGACGACTGGGGCGAACGCGCGCTGGCCTACCCGATCGACCACAAAACCAGCGCGCAGTACCACTTGCTGCAGTTCCACGTCGCGAACGCCGAGATGCTCGGCGCGCTGGACCGCACGCTGCGCCTGGCCGACGAGGTGCTGCGCTTTCGCATCATCAAGCTGGCCCCTGGCGTTCCGCCCGCGCCGGAGATGAGCTCCGGCGCAGCCGCCGCGCGAGTTCCCGAGGGCGCAGCCGAGCCGCCGGCCGAGGCCGTGCCAGAGCCGGTCGAGAGCGCCCCTGCCGAGCCGCCGGCCGAGGCCGTGCCCGAGCCGGTCGAGAGCGCCCCTGCCGACCCGCCCGCAGCCGAGGCGCAGGCAGCGCCGGCGCCGGCAGAGGCCCAGCCGCCAGAGGCCGAGACCCGGCCGGCGCAGGCCGACGCCGAGGTCGCCGTCGGCGAGCCCTCCTAGCCGCTCGCGACCGACTCGCGCAAGAGTGGCGTCAGGTGCTTCTGCCGGGCGCGCGAGCGTAATAAGATCGGACCCGTGAGCTGGGCACAGGACATGAACGAGGGCTCGGCGAGTCGCACCGACGTGCTGCGCGACTCGCCGCCGATGTTCGAGTCGCGCGTGCTGGACGCGCTGTCGCGCGTGCACCCGGTCGTGCCGGTGCTGATCTTCGTCCCGGGAATCGTCTTCCTCGCGGCGTGGAGCCTGTCGAAGGTGAGCGTGCTGCTGGCACTGGCGCTGGCACTGGCGGGATACGGGCTGTGGACGCTGTTCGAGTACTGGCTGCACCGGATCGTCTTTCACTTCGAGCCCCAGGACGGCATCGGCGCGCGCCTGCACTGGATCATCCACGGCGTCCACCACGACCATCCCAACGACCCGATGCGCCTGGTCATGCCGCCGGCGGTGAGCGTCCCACTGGGCGCCGCGGTGTTCGCCCTGCTGTACCTGATCTTCGGCCAGCGCTACGCGCCGGGGCTCGGCGCCGGGTTTTTCGTCGGCTATCTGGTCTACGACATGATGCACTACTACCTGCACCACTTCCGCCCGCACGGCTGGCTCGGGCGGACGCTGCGCGAGCGCCACATGCGCCATCACTTCCAGGACGACACGCGCGGCTTCGGCATCAGCGCTCCATACTGGGACGAGGTCTTCGGCACCTCCTCGCGAGCCCGCCGCGTCGCGCGCGGCGAGCGCAATTAGCGGCATTCGCGCCGTCCGCGCCCGCGGGCCGGTCTAGACTCGAACGCGCAGCGCGCGAGACCGACGCGCGCGAACGCGGGACAAGCCAGCCGAAAGGAAGTGCAGCAGTGGCCGCCACCAACATCAACAGGGTCGTGATGACCGGGAACCTGACCGCCGATCCGGAGCTCCGCTCGCTGCCGAGCGGCAACTCGGTGTGCAGCCTGCGCATCGCGTGCAACACGCGGCGCAAGAACGGCAGCACCGGCGAGTGGGAGGACAAGCCCAACTACTTCAACGTCACCGTATGGGGCGCGCAGGGCGAGAACGCAGCGCGCTACCTGTCCAAGGGCCGCCCCGTGGCAGTCGACGGACGGCTGGAGTGGCGCGAGTGGGAAGCGCAGGACGGCACAAAGCGCCAGGCAACCGATATCATTGCCGACTCGGTGCAGTTCCTGGGCTCGCCCAACGACACCTCAGGTGCAGGCGGGCAGTTCGCAGATCGTCAGGCAGGCAACGGAGCTTCCACAGGAGGCGACGTGCCGGTCGACGAAGGCGACTTCCAGCCCGCACCGGCCGCCAGCGGCGCTGGCGACGACGACATCCCGTTCTGAGAATTAGCGAGGCCCCTGTGCATCCAGCCGTTCTGAAGCCCGACAGTCACGACCGCAGCCGCGGCGGAGCCCGCTGATGGCCAAGGCACGCGGTCGCGGCAAGCCGGTGCGCCGGCGCGACAAGAAGGGCGGGGTCGGCAGCGGGCGGCGCAAGTCCTGCCAGCACTGCCGCGACAAGGTCGTGCAGGTCGACTACAAGGACGTCGTCACGCTGCGCAAGTTCATCTCCGAGAAGGGCAAGATCCGCTCGCGCCGGATCACCGGCTCGTGCCGGCGCCACCAGGTGCAGATCGCCCGCGCCGTCAAGCGCGCGCGTGAGCTGGCGCTGCTGCCGTACGTGAACGAGGGCGGTCGCGAGGACAGCCCTCGCCGCGAACGCGGCGACCGGGAACGCTAGGCCGAGATGCCCGAGGCGATCCTTCTCCAAGACGTCGACGCGCTCGGCGAGCAGGGCAACGTCGTCGACGTCTCCAAGGGCTACCTGCGCAACTTCCTGATGCCGCGCAAACTCGCCCAGCCGGCCACGCGGGGTGCCGTCGACGCGATCCGCCAGCGCCAGGAGGCCGCCGAGCGCGCCGCGCGCAATGCCGTCGAGAAGGCCGAGGAGCACGTCGCCCTGCTCAACCGCACGGTGCTCACGATCCCCCAGCAGGCCGGCGCCGACGGGCGCCTGTTCGGATCGGTCACCACACAGGACATCGCTTCGGCGATCAAGGAAGCACGCGGCCTGAAGATCGACAAACGCAACGTGCACATGCCGGAGCCGATCAA
>JAXDGQ010000302.1:0-4614 GCA_034664965.1 Solirubrobacteraceae bacterium
CCGCGATGACGAACACGGCGAGGAACAGCGCCAGGCCGCCGAACGACGCGGCGACGGCGATCAGCTTGGTGTGCGCTTCCTGCAGCTCGGGGGACTCGGCCTGGCCGCGCTGATCTCCTGTGAGCACTGCCGCGCCGCTTGCGACGCCGCGCAGGCGCGAGGCGTCAAAGCCGGGGCCGGCGAGCACGCCGATCGCGTCGACGGAGCCGCCGTGGCCGGCGAGCCCCGCCGCCGCGGAGTCCGTCAGGAAGATCGCCGTCTGCTGGCGAACGGGATGGCGCGGACGAGCGACGCCGACGACGGTGACCCTGCGCGAGGGCGCATCGGACACGAGACGCAGGCTCGAGCCGAGCCTCGCGTGGTAGCTCGTGACGACCTCGTCGGGCGAGCTCGGCGGGCGTCCGGCGCTCAGCACGTAGGGCGTCAGCGCGGCGCTCGCCCAGCCGTGAACGACGGTGGCCCGGCCGCTCAGCCACGCGGGCGCGGCGACGTCGCCGATCGCGCCCCGGACGCCGGGGACGCTCGCCACTCGGCCGATGAGCGCGGAGCTCACGTGGGCGCGCTCGCCCAGCGAAACGTGTTCCTCGCCTACGCGTACGTTCTGGCGTCCGGCCACGACGGCAGCGGTCGCCGCATAGCGTTCGACGGGCGGATGAACCCGTAGCGCGGACTCGAGTGTCATGCCGCCGGCCATCACGAGCACGGCCGACGCGAACACAGCCACAAAGGCGCCTGCGAATGTGCCGAGCCGGCCGCGCGCGCTGAGTAGGGCGAGACGCAGCATGCCTCAGCGCCCCAGGTGCGCGAGCTGTTCGGCGACCTCGTCGGCGCTGGGCGCCTCGAGCGTTCCGGCGAGGACCCCGTCGGCGAGCAGGATCACGCGGTCCGCGTGCGCCGCGGCCACCGGGTCATGCGTGACCATCACGACCGTGTGACCGTCCGCGTCCACGACCTCACGCAGCAGCGCGAGCACGCCACGACCCGTGCGCGTGTCAAGGGCTCCAGTCGGCTCGTCGGCGAACACGACCTCCGGGCGCGTGACGAGTGCCCGCGCGATCGCGACCCGCTGCTGCTGGCCGCCCGAGAGCTGCGAGGGACGGTGCCCCAGGCGTTGCTCCAACCCGACCCGCGCCGCGACCTCGCGCACGTCCGAGCGCCGCGCACGCCGCCCGTCCAGGCGCAGAGGCAGCGCGATGTTCTGCGTGACCGTCAGCGAGGGCATCAGGTTGAAGGCCTGAAAGACGAACCCGACCCGCTCGCGTCTGAGGATCGTCAGCCGCCGCTCGCTGAGCCCCGACAGGTCGGTCTCCCCGAACGCAACCTTGCCGGAGGTGGGCCGGTCAAGGCCGGCCGCCAGGTGCAGGAACGTGCTCTTGCCCGACCCCGACGGCCCCATGATGGCGGTGAACGACCCCTGCGAGAGCCCCAAGCTGACTCCGTCCAGTGCAACGACCCTGCCGTCGTCGTGGCCGTAGACCTTGCGGACGTCATGCAGAGCGACCGCGGGAGCGCCGACGGCGGAATGCGCGGTCGTGGCGTTCATGCTCGATCCTCCTTCGAGTGGATTTCGGACATGTCGCCAGGCTCCCGCTCCGGGGGGCGCCCGACCAGGGTGCTGGCAGGCATTTGCGAGGTGCGGTTGTCCGCCGCGGTGGTACGGCCAGCCGTATGGATGTGAGCGCGGCCATGCGCGAGAATCGGCGTCGATGCCAAAGACAGTGCTGATCGTCGACGACCACCCGAGCTTTCGCGCGAGCGCGCGGCTGATGCTCGAGGCAGCCGGCTTTGAGGTCGTGGGGGAGGCCGAGGACGGCGGCGCGGCGCTGGCCGCCGCTCGCCGCCTGCGCCCCGAGCTCGTGCTGCTCGACGTGCGGCTGCCCGACATCGACGGGTTCGAGGTCACTCGACGCCTGCTCGACGTGGGCGAGGCAGCCCCGCAGATCGTGCTGGTCTCGAGCCATGACTCGAGCGATCTCGGCGAGGCGGTCGGCGCCAGCGGGGCGCGCGGCTTCGTTCCCAAGAGCGACCTCAGCGCGGAGGCAATCGCATTGCTGACCACATGAGCAGCCCGCGCCGTCCCCTGATCGGGCTCGGCGTTCTGGCACTCGCGACCGGCGTTGCCACCTTCCTGGTGGTTCTCGACGGCCATCACAACAGCGACCGAGGCGCCTTCGCGGCACTCACGCTCGCGATCGGCTGGGGCTTCACGGGCACCGGGCTGTATGTCTGGCGCCGGCAGCCCGCGAGCAGGATCGGCCCGCTGATGACGGCGGTCGGCTTCAGCGGGTTGCTCAAGGCACTGGGCTTCGCCAACGACAGCGTCCTCTTCACGGTCGGCTCGCTCGCGGCGGTACTGATCTACGCCGTACTCGTTCACCTGCTGCTGTCGTTTCCATCGGGCCGGCTGGAGAGCCGTCTGGACCGCCTTTTGGTGGCCGGCGCCTACCTCAACACGATCGTGCTCCAGCTCGCCCTTGTCGTGTTCAGCGATCCGGCCAAGGAAGGCTGCAGCCGGTGCCCCGCCAACCCGCTGTTGATCACCCACTCCGAGGCCGCCCGGGTGATCGCGACGGCGCAGCTCGACATCGCGATCGCCTTGCTCGGCGCCGTGGTCGCGATCCTCTACCGCCGCTGGCGCGGTGGCACCCCCAGCCAGGGGCGGGCGTTCGCGCCCGTGCTCGGCGTCGGCGGCCTCACCTTCGTGCTGCTGATGGCAAGCCTCGTCGTCGAACAGGCCAACGTGTCGAGCGAGCTCGCCGAGGCACTGACGCTGGCGCTGTTCGGCTCCATCGCCTGCCTTCCCTTCGCGTTTCTGCTCGGTTTGGTGCGATTGCGCTTCAGCCAAGCCGAGGCGATCAGCTCGCTCGTCGGCCAGCTCGGCGGCAGCGGAGGTCGGGGCGGTTTGCGAGACGCGCTGGCCGAAGCGCTCGGAGACCGCACGCTGGAGCTTGCCTACTGGGTTCCCGGGCGCAGCTCCTACGTGGACGCCGACGGCCGGCCGATGCGGATCGACCCGCCTCCGAAGGGAAAGATCGCCACGCCGATCGAGCACGAGGGGCAGCGCGTTGCCGCGATCGTCCACGCCGCCGAGCTCGCCGACGAGCGCGAGCTGGTACAGACGGTCGGCGCCGCGGCCGCGCTGACGCTGAGGAACGAGCGCTTGGACGCCGAGCTGCGCGCGAAGGTCACCGAGCTGCACGCCTCGCGCTCTCGCATCGTGCAGGCGGGCTACGAGGAGCGGCGGAGACTCGAGCGCGACCTGCACGACGGCGCGCAACAACGGTTGATGGCGCTGGGGATCAACCTGCGTCTGATACGCGATCGCATCGAGTCCGACCCGAAGCAGGCGGCTGCGCTGCTCGATGCGTCGCTTCACGAGCTGGGCGAGGCGACCGGCGAGCTGCGCGAGCTCGCTCGCGGGATCCACCCGGCGGTGCTCACCAACCGCGGCCTGGCGGCAGCGCTCAAAGGTCTCGCGGGTCGCTCTCCGGTGCCCGTGGAGGTGCTCGAGACGCCCGACGATCGGCTCCCGTCGCCGGTGGAGTCGGCGGTCTACTTCGTCGTCGCCGAGGCGCTCACCAATGCGGCGCGCTACGCCCGGGCAAGAGTGGTGACGGTGAGCGTGGTGCGTCACAACGGACAGGTGGATGTCGAGGTGAGCGACGATGGTGTCGGCGGCGCTGACGCCGAGCAGGGCACTGGGCTGCGCGGGCTTCAAGATCGCGTCGCGGCGCTGGACGGCGGCCTCGAGCTGACGAGCGCCGACGGCAAGGGCACCGTGCTGAGGGCGAGCATCCCGTGCGGGTGATCGTGGCCGAGGACTCCGTGCTGCTGCGCGAAGGCGTGGTGCGCCTGCTCGAGGAGGCGGGGTTCGAGGTGGTCGGGCAGGCCGGCGACGGGGAGGAGCTGATGCGCAAGGCGCGCGCGCACAAGCCCGACGTCGCGATCGTCGACATTCGCATGCCGCCGACTCACACCGACGAGGGCTTGCGCGCGGCGCGAGCGATCCGCGACGAGATGCCGGATACAGGCGTGCTCGTGCTCTCGCAGTACATCGAGGAGGACTACGCGCTGGAGCTGCTGGCCGATGACGCCGCGGGTGTCGGCTACCTGCTCAAGGACCGGGTGTCGGATCTTGCGCGCTTCGCCGACGCGATCCGCAGGGTCGCCGAGGGAGGCTCCGCGCTGGATCCCGAAGTCGTCTCACAGATGCTCGGACGGCGCAGAGCCGATGATCCGCTCGCGGAGCTGACCCCGCGCGAGCGCGAGGTTCTCGGGGTGATGGCCGAGGGCCGCAGCAACCAGGCGATCGCTGAGGCGCTCGTGATCTCCGAGCGCGCGGTCGAGAAGCACGTGACGAGCATCTTTGCCAAGCTCAACCTGCCGCCCGCCGCCGAGGACCATCGCCGAGTTCTAGCTGTGTTGGCGTTTCTCAGTACTTAGCCAGTCGACCCGGACGAAGGACCTCCCCGCGGCGCGCCCACTTAGAGTTTCGCCCGCGTCCATCGCACGGCTGACCCCCAGGCCCGCTCAACTAAGGCCGGAGCGGGCTTCCGCTCCAGGTGGAAAGCGGCGGCAAACCGACTTGCGATCCGGACCTTCGCTGCTCCTCCA
>JAXDGQ010000303.1:0-3127 GCA_034664965.1 Solirubrobacteraceae bacterium
GTCGATCAGCTCGGCGACCTCGGCGGGGTCGACCTCCTCGATCTGACTCTTGACTTGGCGGAGAAGCTCGGCTCCAGAGGGACTCATCTCGAAACTCCTAAACCAGGGTCGGGATTCATTGACTTCATAAAGTATAGCGCCATCTCGCGGGGTTTCAGGCGGCCTTGAAACGCTCCTCCCCTACCCTTGGGCGGCGATGTTTGCACGCGCCCTCCCGGCCGCCTCACACCGCGCCGGCGCGGTGCTCGCGACACTCCTGCTCGCCGCGCTGCTCGCCGGCTGCGCCGCCGGCTCGTCGACGTCCTCGTCCTCCTCATCCCCCGCACAGCCCGCGGGCGCGTCAGGCTTCGCCGGCGCCGCGCTGCCTGCAGGCGTGCTGGCGCCGCCGTTCACGCTCATCGACCAGGGCGGGCGCCGGGTGTCGCTCGCCGGCCAGCGCGGCCACGTGGTGATCGTCGCGTTCGTCTACTCCACGTGCGGCGCGACCTGCGTGGTGATCGCCCAGCAGATACGCGGTGCGCTCGACGAACTGCGCCGCGCCGTGCCCGTCCTGCTGATCAGCGCCGACCCGGCGGCCGACACGCCTGCTCGCGTCAGGCGCTTTTTGTCGCGCGTCTCGCTGAGCGGCCGCGCCAGCTATCTCGGCGGCTCGCCCGCCGAGCTGCGCGCCGTGTGGCGCGGCTTTCGCGTGATCGGCGCGAGCGCCGATCGAGCCGCGTTCGAGCGCACGGCATCGGTGTTCCTGATCGACCGCGCGGGGCGCGAGCGGGTGATCTACCAGCTCGAACAGCTCACCCCGGAAGCCCTCGCGCACGATGCCCGCAAGCTGCTCGGATGACCCGGGACGCCGCGGCGCTGCTGATACCCTAGCGCCCAGGTAGGTATTCCCCAGATGATGTTCTCAACCAAGGCCGAGTACGGCGTGCGCGTGATGGTCGAGCTGGCTCGGCGAGCCGGCGAGGAACCGATCCCGCTCGCGGAGATCGCCGAGCGCGGCGGCCTCCCGCTCGCCTACCTGGAGCATCTGGTGGCGCGCCTGCGCAAGGCCGGCCTGGTCGATTCGCGGCGCGGCTCGCGCGGCGGCTACCTGCTCGCCCGCTCGCCGACCGAGATCACGTTGGCCGAGGTGGTCGAGGCCCTGGAGGGCTCGATCGCCCCGATCGAGTGCATCACCGAGGGTTCGGACGGTTCGATCGTCTGCTCGCGCGAGACCCAGCGCGGACATGTCTGCCCGACCAAGCTGCTGTGGACGCGCGTGCGCTTCTCGATCGTGCGCACGCTGCAGGAGATGACCCTCGCCGACCTCGTCCTCGGACCCGGGCTGCCCTCGGGCCCGGCGCTTTCGACCGGCCCGCTGCTGGCGGCGCTGGACACCGAACCCCCACCCCTCACGACTGGAGCTTGAACTACAGATCATGGCCGACCTAGAGATCAGAGACCTGCACGTGCGCATCGAGGACCGCGAGATCCTCAAGGGCGTCGACCTGGACATCTCGCGCGGCGAGATCCACGCCCTGATGGGGCCCAACGGATCGGGCAAGTCGACGCTCGCGAGCACGCTCATGGGCCACCCCTCCTACGAGATCACCGAGGGCTCGATCGCGTTCAAGGGCGAGGACATCACCGAGGCCGAGCCGCACGAGCGCGCGCAGGCCGGGCTGTTCTTGGCCTTTCAGTACCCGGTCTCGATCCCGGGCGTGTCGGTGGCGAACTTCCTGCGCATGGCGATCAACGCCAAGCGCGAGGAGCCGATTCAGGTCAAGGAGTTCCGCACGCACCTGCAGCACGCGATCGAGTTGCTCGACGTCGACAAAGCGTTCACCTCGCGCCACCTCAACGACGGATTCTCCGGCGGCGAGAAGAAGCGCGCGGAGATCCTGCAGATGGCGATGCTGCAGCCCGACATCGCGATCCTCGACGAGACCGACTCCGGGCTGGACATCGACGCGCTGCGCACCGTCGCCGAGGGCGTCCAGCGCCTGCACGACGAGCAAGGGCTGGGCGCGCTGATCATCACGCACTACCAGCGCATCCTGCACTACGTCAAGCCCGAGTTCGTGCACATCCTGATGGACGGCCGCATCGTGCTCGAGGGCGGCGTCGAGCTGGTCGAGCGCCTGGAGCGAGAGGGCTATGACCAGATCCGCCAGGAGGTCGGCGCAAGCGCAGCCGACGCCGTCGCGGCCGGTGACGGCGGTGTCTGAGCCGAGCGGCGCCATCACCCCCGCAGCGACCAACGGCGCCGCGCCGGCGCAGGCCAAGCCGGGGCGCCACCGCGAGGCCACGCTCTATCACGCGCTCGCCGGCGCCGGAGCCGGCGACGGTCGCACGCTGGCGCAGCTGCGCGAGGCCGCGCTGGCCGCGTATGAGGCCTCCGAGCTGCCCGTCTGGCGGCGCTCGGGCTTCTGGACGACGAGTCTGCAGGGCCTGGACCTCGACGCGCTGGCCACGCAGCCCTCGCCGGCGCCGGACGCGGTGCCCGACGTCGTCACGCGCACGCTGGCCGACCGTTCCCGCGCAGGGCGCATCGTGCAGAGCGCCGGCTCGGTGGTCGCCGTCGAGCTCGCTGCAGAGCTGGCCGCCAAGGGCGTTGTCCTGTGCTCGCTGGAGGACGCCTTTCGCGATCACGCCGACCTGGTGGCGCCGTGGTACTCCCGGCGCCTGACGATCGACCGCAACAAGCTCGAGGCCGCCAACGCCGCGTTCTGGACCGGCGGGGCCTTCCTGCACGTGCCCGAAGGCCTGGTCGTCGAGGACCGGTTCGAGATCGTCTACGCGATCGACTCCGCCGGCGTCGCCCAGTACGGGCGCACGCTGATCGTCGGCGCGCCGACGAGCGAGTTTCGCGTGCACGAGTACGACCTGGCCGAGGACTTCGACGGCCAGGCGCTGCACGCTGGCGCCTTTGAGCTGTATCTGCAGGACGGCGCTCGCTGCCGCCTGGCGCAGGTGCAGGACTGGGGCCGCGGCGAGGTGTTCGACCTCTCCACGCGCTTCGTCGGCGTGGGGCGCGACGCGTACTGCCACTGGCTGCCGGCGCTGCTTGGCGGGCGCCTCGTGCACCAGCACCTCGAGCTGGCCGTGACCGAGCCGGGAGGCGACATGGCGTTTCGCGGGCTGTTCTTCA
>JAXDGQ010000304.1:0-2735 GCA_034664965.1 Solirubrobacteraceae bacterium
CGACACCCGGTCCGCTTTGGGGACGCCGAGCATCCGCGCGGCCGCTCTCCGGCTTCGCGTTCAACTCGGCATGAGCGTGGCTGTCAAGCCTGTGATGGAGGAGGACGAGTGCAGGTAGTCGCCTCCAAGCAACGGCCCGCCAAGGTGGGCGAATGGAACCGGCGGGTCGAGACGCAGGAGCTAAAGAGAACGCGCGACTTCTTTCAGGGCACTCTGGACTCACTGCGAGCCCATATCGCGGTGCTCGATGAGCGCGGCGAGATCATCATGACCAACCGGGCGTGGAGCGTGTTTGCCTCGGCCAACGACGCCGGCGCTACCGAGGGCGTTGGCGCCAACTACCTGACAGCGTGTGACGAGGCGAAGGATGACGAGCTCGCGAGGCAGGCGGGGGCGGGCCTGCGCGCGATCCTTGCCGGCAGCAGCAGCGAGTTCACGCTCGAGTATCCGTGTCACGGGCCCGACGTCGAGCGCTGGTATGTGCTACGCGCAGCGCGCTACGCGGGGCCGGGACCCACTCGTGTGGTTGTTGCCCACGACGACATCACGACGCGCCGAGCGGCTGAGGCCGAGGTCGCGACGCAGGCGGCAGTGCTCGACGAGGTCGACCTGTCGGTGATCGGCGTCGACCCAGAGGGCAGGGTCACGCGCTGGAACGACGGCGCCGAGCGCCTGTTCGGCTGGACCCGAGCCGAGGTCGAGGGTCGCAGCGCAGCGAAGCTGATCGAGGCGGATGTCGAGGGCCGCGCCGAAGAGGTGATCGCGAAGGTCCGTCGCGACGGTCATTGGCAGGGCAAGCTGATGGTCGGCCGCAAGGACGGCTCGACGTTTCCCGCCTACGTGCGAGACCGGTTGATCGTGGACCGCAGCGGGCAGCCGACCGGCAGGACCGCCGTGCTGGTCGACATGACCGAGCGCGTCGCCTCCGAGCGGACGTTGCTCGCCGCGCAGAACTACATGCGCGCCGTGGCCGACAGCATGGGCGAAGGCCTGTTCACACTCGATCCGGAGGGCCACGTCGTGTTCCTCAATCAGGCGGCCGAGAAGCTGCTCGGCTGGTCGACGCAGGAGCTGCGGGGGCGCGTGATGCACGATGTCGCACACACCTGCCGTCCCGACGGCACCCCGCTTCCAATCGAGGATTGTCCGATTGTTCGGGCGCGCCGCGACGGCGTCACGGTCCGCATCGAGAATGACGTGTTCATCTGCCGTGACGGGCGGGCCTTGCCAGTCGCATACACCGCGGCCCCATTTGTGACCGACGACGGCGTTGAGGGGTGCGTAGTCGTCTTCAGTGACATAACCGAGCGCAAGGCACGCCAAGCGAGCATGGAGAGTGACGTGAACACGCTCTCCTGGATCAGCCGGATCCAGGATGCCCTCGCGGAGGATCGTTTCATGCTCTACGCCCAGCCGATCATCGATCTGTCCTCGGGCGAGGTCGTTCAGCGCGAGCTGCTTCTGCGGATGCGAGAAAAGAACGGTGAGATCGTCCCCCCCGGCTCCTACCTGCCCATCGCCGAGCAGTACGGGCTGATCGGGGACATCGACCGGTGGGTGATCGAACGCGCCACCGAGATCGCCGTGGCGGGGGGCGCGGTCGAGCTCAACGTCTCCGCCTACTCGATTGCCGACCCGACCCTTCTGGATGACATCGAGCGTGCCCTGAAGCGGACCGGCGCCGACCCGACGTCGCTGGTCTTCGAGATCACCGAGACGGCGCTGATCGCCGATGTCGCAGCCGCCAAGGCATTCGCCGATCGGCTTCATCAGCTCGGTTGCAAGCTGGCCCTCGATGACTTCGGGACGGGATACGGAGGCTTTACCTACCTCAAGCAGTTCCCGGTCGATTTCCTGAAGATCGACATCGAGTTCGTCCGCGACCTCCCCACCAACCCTGCCAGCCGACACGTCGTCGAGGCAGTGGTGGTCCTCGCGCATGCGTTTGGCCTGAAGACCGTCGGCGAGGGCGTCGAGGACGTCCAAACACTCGGACTGCTGCGGGAGCTTGGCGTGGACTTCGCTCAGGGGTATCACATCGCCATGCCGCGACCACTCGAGCAGCGCGTCACATCCGCGGCTCCGAGCCTGTTGCCCGATGGCACAGGCCTGTCCATCGAAGCTCAACGAAGGGAAGCGTCATGAGTGCTGAGCCCCGTGCAGACCAAGAGTGGGACGAGCAGCGTCCGCTCGACCAAGAGCAGGCGATGGGCGATCTGGATCAGAGCATCGCCAATCGCGAACAGGTGATCGTTGACCGCGAGCAGGTGGCGATCAACCACGCACAAGACGAGCTCGACGACGAGATGGCCGCATCGGACCCGTCCGACCGCGATCGCTCCACTGGTCTAGCGCGCCGGCAGACTCAAGTGCAGGGACGTCAAGCTCGAAGTGACGCACGCCAAGAGCAGAGCGACCGCTCGCAGCTGGGCGCTGACGATCTCCAGGGGTTGCTCGACCGTCAGCAGCACGACCTGGAACAGCCGGCCAGCACCGTGCCCCTCGACCCCGAGCAGCTCCTGGACGACGCGGCGGCACGTACCCGGGCGACCGTCCAACGTGCAGCAGATGCCCGCGGACGAGCGCAGGAGGCCCTTCGCCGGGCGGAGGAAGCCGAGCTGCGCGCACGAGCGCTTCAGGAACGTCAAGAGTCCGCGAAAACGCCCCGCTGAGGAGACCAGAGGACCGCGACCACCCGACGATGGCCGCCCCGGCCGCCTCGCGCACCAGATCGC
>JAXDGQ010000305.1:0-6029 GCA_034664965.1 Solirubrobacteraceae bacterium
GTAGCGGTCGCAGATCGTGAAGTTGTCGGCCAGCGCATGGAAGAAGGGCAGGTCCTGGCGCGTGTAGTAGCCCATCGGGTTGTGGCCGTCTTGAGGATTCGCTGTGAGATGGGCATTCACCCACCCGTCCAGGGCGCCGTTGTGCCAGCATTCGTGCTTCGCGTTCCCGTCGTGCGCGATGTCGTTGACGCAGTCGCCGCCGTTTGTCGTATCGAAGCGGACTGGCAGCAGGTGGCCGCCGTAAGGTTCGCCGGCCGGCCCCGGGAATGGCTGCGCGAAGAGGTTATTGCCGCTTCCGTCGTTCAGAGGCAGGGCTATGCTGTGGAAGCCTTTGACACAGCGGTAGGTGCCGAAGTAGCTGTCGAACGAGCGGTTCTCGTTGATGAAGATGACGACGTGCTCGATATCCGTCAGCGGCCCGCACGCCGTCGGAGCGGCGAGCACCTTCTCCAGCACCCGCGCCGGCGCTGCCAGCGGCCCGAGGCTGGCCAGCGCTCCCGCCGCAGCCCCCGCGCGCAGCAGATCACGGCGCGTCAGCCCTGACGACGTCATCCAGCCCTCCGCGCCCCACGTTCAGACCCCAGCATCTGTGCGCAATGTTACCCAATTGTCCACCGGGTGAAACCTCGATGTCGGCAGGCGCGCCGAACGGCCTCGGGAGACCTGCTCGCCGAGCCTGGGCTGCCCGTACCCGAACCACGCCCGAAGCAGGATAGGCTCGCCAATCACGTATGAGGATTCACGCCCTGACGACCGGGACCGTTCGCGTCAAGCACTCGTTCCTGTTCCCAAGCTCCGGTGCGCGTCGGCAGCTGGATCTGTTCCTGCCGGGACCGTGGTCGGAGCCACTGCCGATCCACTGCTGGGCGATCGAGCACGACGGGCGCCTGATGCTCGTCGACAGCGGCGAGACGGCGGCGGCGCGCGACATCGCCTTCGCTCGCTTCGAGGTCCCCCGCGAGCGCGAGCTGCCGGCCGAGTTTGCAGCGGCGGGCCTATCGCTGCAGGACGTCGCGGAGGTGGTGCTGACACACCATCACGGCGACCACGTCGATGGGCTCGTCCACGTCC
Organism: Solirubrobacteraceae bacterium; assembly: GCA_034664965.1. Taxonomy (GTDB): domain Bacteria; phylum Actinomycetota; class Thermoleophilia; order Solirubrobacterales; family Solirubrobacteraceae; genus Palsa-744. The sequence continues at coordinate 1,072 of JAXDGQ010000305.1, forward strand.
GCGCGCCGGTGCGCATCAACGACGCAGAGCTGCGGTTCGCCCGGCAAGCCTTCCCGCGGGTGATGCGCCGCATCCTGCGCCAGCCGCTCCCTCCCGGGTTCGCGCCGCAGCCGCTCGCGCTCGACGGCGGCCCCTTCGGCGAGTTTGCGCACAGCCGCGCCCTGAGCGGCGATGGTCGCATCGTCGCGGTCGCCACGCCCGGACACACGCCGGGCCACATCTCGGTCATCTGCATCGACGACGCCGGCCGCCACGTGATGCTCGCCGGCGACGTCACCGACACGCTCGAGCAGCTGCACGCCCGGCGTGCCGACGCGATCGGGCCCGACCCCAAGGCGCATGTCGCGACGCTCGAGACGATCCTCGCCCACTGCGCGCAGCATCCGACCGTTTTCCTGCCCTCGCACGATCCCGAATCCGCCGCGCGACTGGACGGCGCGATCACCGTCAGCTGAGGCGGCTCGCCTCCACGGGGCGCCGGGCGGGGGCCTGTGCGCCGACGTGGCGGCGCAGGAAGTGCAGCTGGTCGCCGATCGCCTGCTCGAAGGGCGCGCCGGTGTAGATGTCGAAGTGGCCGATCGGGTAGGTGCGCACCTCGGCGCGCCCGGTGGCCCGCCAGGCGGCGTCCTGGGCGGCCTTCACCGGCGCCACGGAGTCTCGATCGGCGATCTGCACGAGCATCGGGCAGGGCAGCCGGTCGGCCTGCAGCCCCGGGCGGTAGGCGCCCGCTTGCAGCGCGATGCGAGCGGCGACCTCGTTGCGCCACGACGGGCCGGCGACCGCGCGCATGCCCGGCTCGGAGTCCGGCGTCGTCATGAAGGCGACGCTTCCCGGCGCGCCGACCGCTGCTGTCGTGACCGGGTCCCTGCCGCGCAGCGACGCGACGATGTCGCCCAGCCCCCTCGCCGTCAGCTTCGCCATGCCCGCCAGGCCGGACTTGCGCGCGGCGTTGAGCATCGTCGCGACGCCATCCATCGCCGGGACCTGTGAGATCACAGCGGCGGTCCTGCCGTCGGCGACGGCGACCGGGATGACATGGCCGCCGGCGTATGAGGAGCCCCAGACGACGATCCGATCGGGATCGACCTCGTCCAGCGCCCGCGCGAACTCGATCGCCGCCGCGTAGTCGTCGAGCTGGCAGCGAATCGACAGCAGCTGGCGCGGCTCGCCGTCGCTTGCTCCGAAGTGCCGGTAGTCGAACGCCAGCGCGTCCAGTCCCGCCTCGGCAAAGCGCTCGGCGAAGGGCAGGAGGCCGGAGTCCACCGTGCCGGCGAACCCGTGCGCCATGACCACGCATGGACGTCTGCCGTCCTCGCCGGCGAAGGCATCCCCCTCCCCGCGCAGGTGCACCCCGACGCATCTGACGCCGCCGCTGTCGAACGACACGGCGCTCACGCCGGCGACCCCGCCCGCTCCAGCTCGGCCGCGCGACCCGCGCTCGCGCGGCCGGTGGGCGCGCCGGCCCGCGCACGCGCCTGGCCGGCCGGGATCGAGCGCGTCTTGAGCTCGTGCTCGAAGCCGTACCACTCCAGCTGCATCGTGTGGCGCGGCTTGTCGGTGAAGTGGCCGGTGTGAAAGGCCTCGTCGCGGCGGATCTCCGCCTCCATCTCATTCTCGTCCGGCGCAGCCCAGTCGCCGCTCAGCCAGCGCGCGGCGAGCTTGGATTGCAGCTCGGAGAAGGGGAAGATCGTCGGGATCGGCTGACCGAGGCCGATGAAGGCGAGATCGTCGACCCCCGGCTTGAGCATTCGCTTGTACAGCGGCAGCTTGTTTTCCGGCGCCGAGAGGAACTCGGGGTCGAAGAACGGGAACCTGACGTTGTATCCCGTCGCGTAGATGATCGCGTCGACCTGCTCGACGGTCCCGTCGGCGAAGCGCACGCGGTCGCCCATCAGCTCGGCGACGTCTCCCTTGGCAACGGCGTCGCCGGCGCCAAGCCGACCGAGCAGCTCGCTGGAGACGGTCGGGTGGGCGTCGAGGAACTTGTGGTTGGGCGTCGGCAGGCCGAAGTCCTCCATGCGCCCGGAGAAGATCCGCGGCAGGACGCTGCCGAGGCGCCGCTGCAGGGTGACGGAGATCCGCGGGTTTGTCTTCACGACCTGGTCGGCCGGCTTGCCGAAGATGTACTTCGGGATCACGTAGGCGCCCGAGCGGGTAGACAGGTAGACGGTCTCGCACATCGTTTTACGCGCCAGCTCGGAGACGATGTCGACGGCGCTGTTGCCGATGCCGACGACGAGCACGCGCTTGCCTTTGAGGTCCAGCGGCGTGCTTGGGTCGATGTAGTCGTGGGAGTGCACCTGCGGGCCGTCGAAGCTCCCGGGATAGTCCGGGTAGCGCGGATCCCAGTGATGGCCGTTGCACACGAGCAGCGCGTCGAAGCTCTGCTCGGCGCCGTCCTGCAGCGTGATCCGCCAGCCCCCGTCGGGCCCGCGCTCGGCGCGCTGGACGCGGGTGTTGAACTCGATCGCCTCGCGCAGGTTGAAGGCGTCGGCGTAGTCGCGAAGCCACTCGAAGATGTGCGAGTGATGCGGGTAGTCCGGGTAGCGGTCGGGCATCGGGAAGTCGCGGAAGGAGATCGACGGCTTGGAGATGTCGATGTGCAGCGACCGGTACGCAGAGGACACGCCGTTGGGGTTGCGGAAGTACCAGTTCCCGCCGACCTCGTCGGAGGCCTCGAAGCAGGTGTGCGGCACGCCGAAGTCGTCGAGCGCCTTGCACGCGGTCAGACCGCTGACTCCGGCTCCGATCACGCAGACTGAGGGGAGGTCGCCCATGACGGGCATGCTAACGCCCCCTCGGTGAACGTCGGCGCGCTGGCGCCCGGCTGACGCTTGACATCACGGCGGATGCCACATCCGGCACGCAAAAAGGCTCGACTACTCTGGTGGGGACCGATGTCGCTCAAGCACCCCATCGAGCGTGGCGAGGAGAATCGTCGCGGCTTCTTCGACAGGCTCGCCCAGCGCGCGTCCTACTTCTCCAGCTCGCCCTTGTTCTTCGCGCTCTGCCTGGCACTCGTGCTCGCCTGGCTGGGCGGCTACGTGTTCGGTGCGGGCGCCGCCTACGAGCAGGCGATGGGCACGGCGCTGACAGCGGTGACGCTGCTGCTCGTCGCTTTGCTCAAGAACGCCGAGCTGCGCGCCGAGGCGGCCGTGCAGAGCAAGCTCGACGCGCTTGCGACGGGCATGCTCGAGGCGATCCGCAACGAGGGCCAGCAGGCCGACCCGATGCTCGAGCGGGCGATCGGCATCGACGAGCAGCTCTAGCCGAGCCGCCCCGGTGCTCCTGGCGGGCCAGATAGGCTCGCGCCCGTGAGGATCGCACCGAAAGAGACGATCGACAGATTGTCGGGGCAGGCCGTCGAGCGGGCGATCGGCGCGCACCACCGGCTGCGGCTCAAGCGCGCCGGGCGGCTCGACCAGCTGGCTCCCCCGTCGAATGGCTCGCTGTGGGCCGCGGGCGACCCGCCGCCCCGCGAGGGCAATGCTCTGGAGGTGCTGATCGACGGCGCGCAGGCGCTGCCGCGCATCGCCGAGGCGCTTGGCGGCGCCCGCTCGCACGTGCACATCGCCGGGTGGCACATCACGCCGGAGTTCGGCCTGACACGCGACGCTCAGGCGGCCAGGCTGCGCGATCTGCTCGCCGACCTTGCCGAGCGGGTCGATGTCAGGGTGCTGCTGTGGGGCGGTTCGCCGCTGCCGCTGTTCAGCCCTGACCGCTCGGCCGTGCGCGACGCCCGCGAGCGGCTCGTGCGCGGTTCGCGCGTGCGCTGCGCCCTGGACACGCACGAGCGCCCGATGCACTGCCATCACGAGAAGCTCGTGATCGTCGACGACGAGGTCGCGTTCGTCGGCGGCATCGACCTCACCTCGCTCGGCGGCGATCGCTACGACAGCAGCGACCATGAGATGTGCAGCCGGCTGGGCTGGCACGACGCCGCCAGCCGCATCAGCGGCCCGGCCGTGGCCGACGTTGCCGCGCACTTCGCCACGCGCTGGCGCGAGACGACCGGCGAGGCGCTCGCCGCGGGGCCGCCTCCCGCGGCCGCCGGGGACCTTCGGCTGCAGGTCGTGCGCACGGTCCCCGAGAAGGTCTACGACGCCTTCCCGCGCGGCGACTTCCGCATTCTCGAGTCCTATACGCGTGCGCTGCGCGCCGCGCGCCAGCTCGTCTACCTGGAGAGTCAGTTCCTCTGGTCGGCGCAGGTCGTGCAGATCCTCGCCGACAAGCTGCGTCAGCCGCCGAGCGAGGGCTTCCGCGTCGTCGTGCTGCTGCCGGCGTCGCCCAACAACGGCTCCGACAGCACCCGCGGTCAGCTCGCCGCGCTGGTTCGCGCCGACGACGGCGCCGGGCGCTTTCTCGCCACGACGATCTCGGCGCGCACCGGTCAGCTCAGCTGCCCGATGTACGTGCACGCGAAGATCGGCATCGTCGACGACCGCTGGCTGACGCTCGGATCGGCAAATCTCAACGAGCACTCGTTCTTCAACGACACGGAGATGAACGTCGTCACCTGCGACCCCGCAGTCGCCCGTGAGACCCGGCTGAGACTCTGGTCAGAGCATCTGGAGAGCTCGATCGAGGAGGTCTCCGGCGACCCGGCGCGGGTGATCGACGGCATGTGGCGCCCGATCGCCGAGGAACAGCGAGCGCGGCTGGAGCGCGGCCAGGCGCTGACGCATCGCCTGCGCGAGCTGCCCGGCGTGTCGCGGCGCTCGATGGCGCTGCTCGGACCGCTCGACAGCCTCGTCGTCGACGGCTGAGCGGTCGCTCAGGACCCTTTGCCGGCTGCTGCCGCCCGCGCCCTGCTGCCGCGCGGCCCGTAGAGCAGCCGCTTGGGCACCGGCAGCGGGCTCAGGTGGTTGGCCGCCGAGCCGACGAACGCCCGCGGCTCGAGCTTGGCCACGAGCGCGCCCAGCTCTGCGCGCTCGGCCTTGGTCAACGCACCAGGCCCG
>JAXDGQ010000306.1:0-10790 GCA_034664965.1 Solirubrobacteraceae bacterium
ACGACCGCACCAGCATCGGCGTAGGCGGGGCGGTGATCGCGCACGCCGCACGCCTGCGTCGTGCAGCCAGGGGTGGCTGCCTTCGGATAGAAGTAGACGACGACGGGGCTGCCATGAAAGTCAGACAACCGGACCGGCCGTCCGTCCTGGTCGGGCAGCTCGAAATCGGGTGCGCGCTCGCCAGGCTCGACCACGCTGGAATCCTAGCGGCGCCGGTCGGCCCCTCGCGCCGCGGCGACCCGCCGGGTGCGGCGGCGCGAAATCAGCTTCGCGCGGTCAGCATCGACTCCTCCATCCGGCTCGCGCAGGATAGACAGGCGTGGAGTCGGCCGCCGCCGACGCGTCTCACGGGCGCCGTAGATCGCGCTAGGCTGGATGGTTACGTGAGTTGCTCTGGGTCGCCGCTCGGCGGGACAGCGCAGGACGCGGATCTCGCGGACGGATCTAATCCGTCTCCTTCCTACCTTTCGCGGGGTCCAAGCCGAGGAGGGGGGCGAGAAGGCCATCTGTTGTCACACGCCACCGATCAGGTGGGCGCCGGGAGCATCGCGGCGGACATCTCCAACGCCGTCGTGCGCCTGCTCAGCGAGTACACGGGTAGAGGCCCCACGAAGGCCAGGACCTACATCCACGACGATCTCATCACGGTCGTCCTGCGCGACACGCTGACCAAGGGAGAACGCAGCCTCGTGGCAGCGGGCTTGACAGATGTCGTCCTCGCCACGCGCAAGGCGTACCAGAACGCTATGAAAACCGATCTCGTGATGGCCGTCGAGCTTTGCTCGGGCCGCAAGGTGGGGGCCTTCCTCAGCGAGAACCACATCGAGCCGGACATCGCGATCGAGAGCTTCGTGCTGGAGTCAAGCGCCGGCGACGGCGCGTCTGGCACGGTCGCCGCGCCGGTGGCCGGCAACGGGAACGTGCAGTAGCGCTGTGAGCTTCGCCTGCGCCCAGCGCGCTGACTGAGGAGCCGCGCCGGAGCGGTGTGTATTCGTAGAGGCCGTGGGGTAGTGGTTCGGCATGGCCGCTGAGCGACTGCACGAGGTTGTTGCGGACTACGCATCCGGGCAGGAGCAGCCTCCGCTGGGCGGATACGCGACGCTGATGGGCCTGTTCGCCGCCATCGCGACCGCCTTCTCGGTGTGGATGCACCGCTCCGGACGCGAGCTTCCCGAGCGCGTGAGCCCCGGCGACCTGGCGCTGATGACCGTGGCGACGCACAAGGCGTCGCGACTGCTGGCCAAGGACCGCGTGACCAGCGCCGTCCGCGCTCCGTTCACGCGCTATCAGGCCGAGGGCGGGCCGGCGGAGGTCGAGGAGCAGGCGCGCGGCAGCGGCCTGCGACGCGCGATCGGGGAGCTGCTGATCTGCCCCTACTGCCTGGGCATGTGGATCGCGACTGCATTCGCGATCGGGCTGGCGGTGGTGCCGCGGCCTACCCGCTGGGTGGCATCGGTGCTCGCCGCGCACTTCGGCTCAGACGTGCTTCAGGCCGCCTATCGCAAGCTCGAGGACGCCGCCTGAGCGCGCGGCGCCGAGCGCCTCAGCGCAGCAGGCGCGACAGCCGGCGATCCTTGAGAACGCGGCCGTCGGTCTGGCAGACCGGGCAGTAGGCGATCACGTAGTCCTCGAAGTGCACCGCTTTCAGCGTGGTGCCACAGCGCGGACATGCCTCGCCCTGGTGTCGGTGCACGCGAAGTGGCATCGGCAGCTTGTCGGGGATCGGCAGCGTCACGACCTGCTCGTAGTGGGCGATCGCGTCGCCGAGCGACTGCACGATCGCCTCGCGCAGACGACCGCGCTCGTCGTCGTCGAGGTCGTTGCCGCGCTTGAACGGCGACAGCTGGGCGCTCCAGAGAATCTCGTCGACCCACGAGCGCCCGATGCCCGCGATCGCGTGCTGATCGCGCAGCAACGCGTGCAGCGGCCGCGGCGCATCCAGCAGCTGCTCCAGCGGCGGCGGGTCGGGCCAAGCTTCTGGGGCGAGCGTTGCAAGCGCGTCATCGTCCTCGAGCTCGTTCGAGCGCAGCAGCTTGACCCAAGCGGCCTGCTTTGAACCGAACTCGCGCAGGCGCAGCTCGCGCCCATCGGCCAGGCGCACGAGCAGCCGCGAGGTGCGGTCGCGCGGGCCGGCGCGCTTGTCGTACAACTGCAGGCGCCCGGCGGACATCAGGTGGATCAGCAGCGCCAGCCCGCCGGTCGTCTCGACGATCAGGTGCTTGCCCCGGCGACGCACGCCTGTGATCTGCCTGCCCGCGAGCTCGGAGAGCGGCGGGTCGAAGGTCCTCAGCGCGTTGATGCCGGGAGCCGTCGCGGACTCGACCTCTGAGCCCTGCAGCGCGCGACCGAGCAGGCGCGCGGTGATCTCGACCTCTGGCAGCTCGGGCATGCCCCCACTCTAGGAGGACATGCCCGCGCTGCGCCCTAGCGAGCGCCGATCGCCGGGCCTTCGTACTTGACGTGGGTCGGGCTGACCCAGCGCACGCGCCAGTGCGCGCCTTTCGTCGAGGATCGCAGCGTCCAGTAGCCCAGGCTGTTCGTGGTGACGGTCTTCAGCGTCTTGTACTTGCGCGAGCCCTTGCGCTGCACGAGCACGGTCACCTTCGTCGCGCCCGCGGTCGGACGCACCAGCCCCCACAGCGAGTAGCCGTGGCCGCTCTTTGACACGGTCAGCGGCACGGGCCAGCCGAAGTACAGCGGCTTGGCCTTGCCGCCGAGGTACTCCAGGCCGGTCTGGAAGCCGATCGTGCCGCCGTTGACGCTCGAGCCGGGCTTCCCGCCGAGCGGATCGTCAACGAGCAGGTACTGCGAGAACGCCGCAACCCGCGGGTTGCTCCAGGCGATCTTCTCGGCGATGGCGTCGAATTCGGCCTGCTGGGCGACGGGCACGCCGAGGAACCGGTTCGGCTTGCTCTGCACCCCGAACTCGGTCAGGTAGATCGGCAGTCGCGATGTGACGCCGTGGGCGCCCGCGGCCAGGTCGAGTGCGCGGCTGAGGCGCGAGAGCACGCCGATCGTCACATTCGTCTTTTCCGGCGGCCTGTACAGCGGGCCGGCGGCGGTCGTGTACGCGTGGTGGGCGTAGCCGCTCGCCGTCAGCGGCGTGCACGAGCCCGATTTCTTGTACCTGGCGTTCAGGCACAGCGCTCCCTGCAGGAACGTGATCGGCGCGACGTCGTGCAGCAACGCCTTTGATTTTTCGCGCTTGTAGTTGACTTTCGCGTAGCCCGTCGGGGCGGTCTCGCCGAGCAGCACCTTCGGCTTTGCCAGGCCAGCCGCCTGCAGACCGGCGTAGCCGGCCTGGTAGAGGGCGCGATAGATGCGCGGCGAGGCAGGCGTGCCGTTGGTGTTCCACTGCGGCAGCAGGAACGCCGGGTGGTTGGGCTCGTTCCAGATCGAGTAGAGCGTGACCTGCGCGGCGAAGTGGCGGCCCACGGCGGTCATGAATTCCTGGAAGTCTCTCGGGTCGGGTTTTGTGACGTACGGCGCTTTCTTGTTGGACGTCGCCCAGCGCGGCACAGGGGAGGTGATCGTCAGCAGCACCTTCCATTTCAGCCGCTGGGCTTCGGCGATCAGCTTGTCGTATTCGCCCCAGGCATACAGCCCGGGGTTGGTCGCTTCGAACGCCGGCTTGCTGGCGCTGCCCGGGCTCGGCGCGACGTTGTACCAATTGAGCTCCACGCGCAGCGCTTTGACGCCGAGCGCCTGCAACTGCGAGAGCGCGTGCGGGCGCTTCTTGGCGTTGAGCAGGTCTTGCGACCCCTCGAAATAGGTGGCCTGGGAGTGCGAGGCCAGCGCCGCTGGCGCGGCCAGCGCGAGTGCGGCGATGCCGCAGATGAGCAGGGTTGAGAGAAGCTTTGGGATTCGGGACATGGTGCGTTGAGACACTCCGGGGCGGGGAAGGTTGCGGTCCCGGCGAGCGGTCGCCGTGTAGCGTTGAGCCTGTGAGTACAGCCATCGCACCGGACGACATCGTCGAGACGGCCGCCGAGGCGCAGGCTAACGCCCGCCCGCCGCTGCTGGTGCTCGAGCCGCTGCGGGCGTTCCTCGACAGCCACGAGCTCGGCGAGGGCGAGATCGAGGCCAGCCCGATCGGCGAGGGTCACTCCAACGTCACGTACCTGATCCGCCGCGGCGACAGCGAGATGGTGCTGCGCCGTCCTCCCCGCCCGCCGCTGCCGCCGAGCGCTCACGACGTCCTGCGCGAGGCGCGCCTGCTGCGGGCGCTGGCACCGACGCCCGCGCGCGTGCCTCCGGTGCTCGCCGTGTGCGACGACGCCGAGACGATCGGCTGCCCCTTCTACGTGATGGAGCGGATCCCCGGTGAGGTGATCGTCACGAGCATCCCCGAGGCCCTGGACACCCCCGCCGAGCGGCGCCGGATCAGCGACGAGTTGATCGACGCGCTCGCGGAGATCCACGATGTGGACTGGCGGGCCGTCGGCCTGGAGGGCTTTGGCAAGCCGACCGGCTACCTGGAGCGCCAGCTGCGCCGCTTCAAGGGCCTGTGGGAGCTGAACAAGACGCGAGAGATACCCGCCGTCGAGCGGGTTGGCACGTGGCTCGAGCAGAACATGCCCGAGTCGGGTCCGGCGACCATCGTGCACGGTGACTTTCGCCTGGGCAACACGATCTATGCCGCAGATGCGCCCGCGCGCCTGGAGGCGGTGCTCGACTGGGAGATGGCGACGATCGGCGACCCGCTGGCGGATATCGGCTACCTGTGCATGATGTGGACGGAGAGCGGCGATCCAACGGGGGGCATGCGCGAGGCGCTCGGGGGCGTTACCCGCCGCGAGGGCTTTCCCACGCGCGAAGAGCTGATCGTCACCTACGAGCAGCGCACGGGCCGCTCGATGCGCGATCTGCGCTGGTACACGTCGCTGGCGCTGTGGAAGTCGGTCGTGTTCATGGAGGGCAACTACAAGCGCGCGGTCTCCGGGACGACCGACGATCCGTACCTGAAGACGTTCGGCGAGGGCGTGCTCGAGCTGGCTCGCCAGGCCGAGACCGTTGCTCATGGCGGCTGAGCAGGGCACAGGCGTCCGGGCTCTCCCGGAGCCGCGGCGCGACGGCGCAGCGCACACGGGCCTGCTGATCGACTGGGGAGGCGTGCTCACGAGCAACCTGTTCTCGTCGTTTCACGACTACTGCGTGAGGGTCGAGATCGACCCGCAGACGCTGCGCGGGCGCTTCGGCTCCGATCCGGCCTTTCGCGAGCTGCTGATCGAGCTGGAGAAGGGAGCGCTGGCCGAGGAGGAGTTCGAGCGCCAGCTCGCGCCGCTGCTGGGAGTGGAGCCCGATGGCCTCATCGACGGCCTGTTCGCGGGCGTGCACCCGGACGTGGCCATGGTCGAGGCCGTCCGCCGCGCGCGCGCCGGCGGGATTCGCACGGCGCTCGTGTCGAACTCGTGGGGCGTGCACCGCTACCCGCACGACCTGTTCGACGAGCTGTTCGACGGCGTGGTGATCTCCGGCGAGGAGCGCATACGCAAGCCGTCGCGGCGGATGTACGAGCTCGGCGCCGAGCGCGCCGGCGTGGCGGCGGAGCTGTGCGTGTACGTCGACGACCTGCCATTCAACCTCGCCCCCGCCGAGAAGCTGGGCATGGCCACCGTGCACCACACCAGCGCCGAGCAGACGATTCCTGAGCTGGAGCGCCTGCTCAGGCTCGCGCTGCGCTAGCCGCGAGCCCGCCGCCGCGACTTGACTAGTCGCGCTTGCCGCGGCCGTAGAGCAGCTTGAACATGCCCGCGAGCAGACGCGATGTGCGCGCCTTGTACGGATACATGTGCGGTTCGCGCTTGAGCGCCAGGCGCGGCGTGACCACGATCGCCTGCTGGGAGGTGTACTTGCGGATGCCTCCGGCACCGTGGCGCGAGCCCAGACCCGAGGCCTTGGCGCCGCCCATCGGCAGCTCGAGCGCGGTGTAGTTGATCATCGCGTCGTTGACGTTCGCCGCGCCGGCTTCGATGCGCCGTGCGATCTGCTCGCCGCGCTCGGTGTCCTTGGTGAACACCGACGAGCCCAGGCCGTAGGGCGAGTCGTTGGCCAGGCGCACGGCCTCGTCGGCGTCGGGCACCTTCATGATCGGCAGCGTCGGCCCGAAGGTCTCCTCGGTCATGATCTTCATCGTGTGATCGACGTCGACGAGCACGGTCGGCTCGTAGAAGCGTCCGCCGCCCTGCGAGGAGGACTGGCCGCCGGCGAGCACGCGTGCGCCCTTGTCGACGGCGTCTGATACGTGGTCTTCGATCGTCTGCATCTGCGGCGGGAAGGTGATCGCCCCCACCTCCACCGAGCCCGGTCCGTCCGGCGGCCCGACGCGCAGGGCGCGCACTTTCTCGGAGACTTTTGCGACGAACTCGTCGTAGACGGGCTCCTCGACGTAGGCGCGCTCGATCGAGATGCAGGTCTGGCCGGCGTTCTGCATCGAGTAGTAGGTGGCGAAGTTCGCCGCGCGCTCGAGGTCGGCGTCGGAGAGCACGATCATCGGGTCCTTGCCGCCGAGCTCCAACGACGAGGGGATCAGCCGGCGCCCGGCGGCTTCGGCGACCTTGCGCCCGGTCCGCGTCGAGCCCGTGAACATGATCATGTCGACATGCTCGATCAGCGCCGCTCCGGTGGCGCCGCGGCCCGTGGCGACCTGGAAGACGTGCTCGGGCAGACCGCACTCGCGCAGCCCTTCGGCCATCAGCAGCGAGGTCAGCGGCGTGACCTCCGACGGCTTGAGGATCACGCTGTTGCCGGCCATCAGCGCCGGGATGCAATCGCCGAAGGAGTTCGTCAGCGGGTAGTTCCACGGGCCGATCACGCCGATCAGACCGAGCGGGCGGTGGCGCAGGATCAGCTTCTTGCCCTTGACCAGCAGCTGGCCGGACTTGACGCGCTCGTCGGCGAGGTACTCACCGCCGTGCTTGGCCCAGAACCCGAAGGCGTTGCCGGCGTAGGAGATCTCCGCCAGCGATGCATCCTCGAATGTCTTGCCCGTCTCGGAGACGATCGTCGCGATGACCTGGTCTGCGTTGTCCATCAGCCACTTCTGGGCGCGCAGCAGGATGCGCGCGCGACCGTCGAAGCCGTACGCGTCCCAGCTCGGCTGCGCATCGCGCCCGCGCTGGGCCATCGCGGCGACGGCCTCGGCGCCGAGGTCGGGAACGCTGGCGACGATCTCGCCGGTCGCCGGATTCTCGACCTGGATCTCCTCGCCGGCGGGCGCCGCTCCGTTGCCGTTCGCGGGTGTTTGCTCGACGGTCTCGGCCTGCTCGACGCTCGCCATCAGTCTCTCCCTGTTCGCTCGCTCTGAGTGCTCGCTTCCTAACGAACAGACTACTCCGACTCAGCGGCAATCGGTGCGAACTGCGACGGCTAGTCCGAGAGCTCGATCGAGGCGATGCCAATCGGCTGCACCGGGCGGTCGGCGCCGTCGGTCTGCACGCCCTCGAGCTTGTCCACGACGTCGAGCCCGTCGGTGACCTGTCCGAAGACCGTGTGCTTGCCGTCGAGCCAGGGTGCCGCGTCGGTTGTGACGATGAAGAACTGCGAGCCGTTCGTGTTCGGGCCGGCGTTGGCCATCGCCAGCGCCCCGCGCACGACCTTGTGTGAGTTGAACTCGTCCTCGAAGGTGTATCCGGGACCGCCCGTGCCCGTCCCCTGCGGGCAGCCGCCCTGGATCATGAAGTCCTTGATCACGCGGTGGAAGCTCAGGCCGTCGTAGAACCCGTCGGCGGCGAGCTTGCGGAAGTTCTCGACCGTCTTCGGCGAGTCGGCGTCGAACAGCTCGAAGACGATCGGACCTTCTGTTGTCTGCATCGTGGCGGTTGACATTCTGCTCCTCGGCGAGACGCGCGTCTCGCGATCGTGGTTGACGGCGGGCGCCGGCGCCCGTGAAGCTGGGTGCCTAGGAGGCCTCGACGCGCTGCAGGCTGAGCGTCTGACCGCGCACCTCGCGGCCGTCGAGCGAGTCGATCACCCGATCGGCCTCGCCGGCGGGCACTGACAAGAACGAGAACCGGTCGAGCACCAGCACGTCGCGCACCGCCTCGCCGTCGAGATCGGCCGAGGAGGTCACCGCGGAGACGATGTCCGACACCCGCAGTCCCGACGCGCGCCCGCCGCCGAGCACCAGCTTGACGTAGGTCTCGTGGTCGTCGCGCCGCGAGATACGCGGCTTGGAGTGCCGGCGCGGGCGCTCCTTGACGGGTGTCGGCGCCGCCTCGGCGCCCTGCTCCCATTTCGCGATCGTGGTGCCGATGTGGCGTTCGATCGCCTCCAGCTCGCGCTTCTGGCGATCCTCGACGAAAGTGATCGCGCGCCCTGAGCGCCCGACGCGCCCGGTGCGCCCGATCCGGTGGACGTAGGTGTCCGGCGAGGTGGGCACGTCGTAGTTGATCACGTGCGTGACGGTCGAGATGTCCAGGCCGCGGGCGGCGACGTCCGTCGCGACGAGGATCGGCACGCGCCCGCCCTTGAACGCCAGCATGACGCCGTCGCGCGAGCCTTGGGACATATCGCCGTGGAGCGCCCTGACGTTCATGCCGCGGTCCTTCAGCGTGCGGAACAGCTGGTCGGCGCGGATCTTCGTGCGCACGAACACGATCGCCTGCTCGGGCGCCTCCGCGCGCAGCACCTCGACCAGCTTGTCGGCCTTGGCCCTCGTCTCGACCGGCAGCTGGAACTGCGCGACCGTGTCGATCGTGAGCGTCTCGGCCTCGACCTGGATGATCGTCGGGTCGTACATGTAGCGATCGGCCAGTTTGCGGATCGGCGGCGGCATTGTCGCGCTGAACAGCGCTGTCTGGCGGCTGGAGGGGGTCAGCGAGAGGATTTTCTCGACGTCCTCGAGGAAGCCCAGGTCGAGCATCTCGTCGGCCTCGTCGAGCACGAGGAAGCGGCAGGCGTGCAGCACCAGCGAGTGGCGCGAGATCAGGTCGAGCACGCGCCCGACCGTACCCACGACGACGTGCCCGCCGGCGCGCAGCTGCGCCTGCTGGGTGCGGATCGGCGCGCCGCCGAACACGGCCACGACGTCGATGCCCGTGTGCGCGCCGTAGGTGCGCAGGGCCTGCGTCACCTGGATGCAGAGCTCCCGAGTGGGCGTGAGCACGAGCGCCTGCACCTCCCGGTCGGAGGGGTCGATGTACTCCATGATCGGCAGCCCGAAGGCCGCCGTCTTGCCCGTTCCGGTCTGGGCCTGGCCGATCACGTCGTTGCCCGCCAGCAGGGATGGGATCGCCTGCTCCTGGATCGGGCTTGGCGACTCGTAGCCGACGTCGGCGAGCGCTTGCAGTGTGGACTCGGACAGACCGAGATCGGCGAAGGACTTGGCCATTGCTAGGAAGGGTGCAGCTTACGCATCATGCGCCAGGGTCGAGCAGCAGCTTGCCCGTGGTGCGCCGCTCGCGCAGGTCGATGTGCGCCTGAGCGGCCCCCTCCAGCGGGTAGGTGCCGCCGATGATCGTACGCAGCTCGCCGCGCGCGGCGCGCGCGAACAGGTCCGACAGCGCTTGCGCGACCATCTCCGGGCGCTCCAGGCAGTGGAACAGGTAGAAGCCGACGACGCTGCGCGAGTGGCGCAGCAGCGAGCCGGTTCGCACCTCGTTGGGCTCCTGGGAGGCGATCCCGCAGACGACGATTCGCCCGAAGTGCGCGAGCGCCGCATAGGAGGCGTCGAACACGGCGCCGCCGGCCATGTCGAAGACGACGTCCACGGCGCGTCCGTGGTTGGCCTGCAGCAGCCGCTCGTGCAGGTCCTCGGCAGCCGAGTCGATCGCCACGTCGGCGCCGAGCTCCAGCGCCAGCTCGCGCTTGTCGGCGCTCGATGCGCTTGCGATGACCCGCCCGGCGCCGAGCGGGTGCCCGAGCTGCACGGCCAGCGAGCCGACGCCGCCGGCAGCCGAATGTACGACGACGCTCTCGCCGTCGGCCACGCGCGCGGCGGTGCGGTAGAGGTGCCACGCGGTCAGCCCCTGGATGACGATCGCCAGCGCGGCGCCGTCGTCGAGCTCGGGCGGAATTCCGAAGACGAGCTCCTGAGGGGCGACCGCGTACTCGGCGTAGCCGCCGTCGCCGACGAGCGCCACCACGCGTTCGCCGGTGTCCTCTCGCAATCCGGCTACCTCGCCGCCGGGAACCAGCGGGAGCGTCGCCTTGCGCACGTAGGAGTTCGTGCGCGTGTGCGTATCGGCGAAGTTCAGCCCGGCGCGCGTGACCTTGATCAGCACCTCGCCGGGCCCCGGCTCGGGCCGCGGCAGCTCGGCCAACGTGAGCACCTCCGGGCCACCGAACTCGGTCATCTGAATCGCGCGCATCGGCGGTGAGGCTAGCGGAGGCCCCGCCGGCGCCCAGGGCGAGCGTGCTCTAAGGTGCGCGCCCATGTCAATCACCGTCGTCGGATCGATCGCCTATGACACCGTGAAGACGCCCTTCGGCGAGCGCGAGCGGATGCTCGGGGGCGCGGCCGTGCATTTCGCGCTGGCGGCGGCGTTCTTCGACGAGGTTCGCGTGGTCGGTCCCGTCGGCGACGACTTCGGCGAGTCCGAGCTCGACGTGATGCGCGAGCGTGGAGTGGACATCGCCGACGTGGAGCGCATCGCAGGCGGCAAGACGTTCTTCTGGCACGGCGAGTACGGCTGGGACCTGAACTCGCGCGAGACGCACGACACGCAGCTCGGCGTGTTCGAGGGCTTTGCGCCGAAGCTGTCGGAGCGCTCGCGCTCCAGCGACGTGCTGTTCTTGGCGAACATCCAGCCCGACCTGCAGCGCGAGGTGCGCGCGCAGCTGCCAGCCGC
>JAXDGQ010000307.1:0-6961 GCA_034664965.1 Solirubrobacteraceae bacterium
AGCAGCAGCAGGCCGCCGAAGGCGATCAGATAGGCGTTGACGACCCACGCCAGCCCGGAGCCGGAGAAGCCGAGATCGGTCTGGATCGACGGCAGTGCGACGTTGACGACGGTCACGTCGAGCACGATCATCAGCACGCCCGTGCACAGGACGTAGAGCGCCAGCCAGCGCTTGCGGTCGCTATCGGTGCTCATCGGTGGCTGCTCCCTTCTCCGTCGGTGTTTGAGATGCAGACGGCGCTCCTGCGCGAAACTCATCGGGCGCGATGAGATCTGCGCCAGCACCCCGTCTTATCAGCACAGGCACGCCACAGGGCGCGCCGCCCAGCGAGCCGGCACGCCGCCGGCCAGGCGAAAGGAGCGAGCGATGTTCGGCAGCACAGAGGCGTTCAGCGGTTTCGCGGTAGGCGACATGGACAAGGCACGCCAGTTCTACGGCGAGACGCTCGGCATCCAGACGTCGATGGAGAACGGCCTGATGACGCTGCATCTGGCGGGCGATCGGCCGACGCTCGTCTACCCCAAGCCCGACCACACGCCGGCGGCGTACACGATCCTCAACTTCCGCGTCGACGAGATCGAGCAGGCGGTCGATCAGCTCGCCGCGCGCGGCGTGACGCTCGAGCGCTATGACGGCTTCGAGCAGGACGAGCGCGGCATCTTCCGTGGCGGCGGCCCGTTCATCGGCTGGTTCAAGGACCCCGCCGGAAACGTGCTCGCGGTGCTGCAGGAGCGCTGATAACGGCTGCGCAGCCAAGGCGGACGCTGCGGGTAGGGTGCGGGCATGGATCATCGCTTTGACGGTCCGCGCTACACGGTGGGTGTGGAGGAGGAGCTGATGATCGTCGACTCCTCGTCGCTGGACCTCGTCAACGCGATCGACTCGATCCTCGGCGAGGACCCTCCATCGGGCCAGATCCAGCCCGAGTTGCTGGAGTCGGTCCTGGAGATCGCCACGTCGCCCTGCGCCACCGTCGCGGCGGCGGGCGAGGAGCTGACCGCTCTGCGCGCCCTGGCGCGCGATCGGGCGCGCCGAAAGGGGCTGGAGATCGGCTCCTCGGGCACGCACCCGTTCGCGCGCTGGGAGGACCAGCGCGTGGTCAGCGACGACCGCTACCGCGGCCTGATCCGCTCGCTCGGCTTCGTCGCGCGCCAGGAGCTCGTGTTCGGGATGCACGTGCACGTCGGCATGGCCGATCCCGAGGAGACGATCTACGTCGCCAACGCCCTGCGCGAGCACGTGCCGCTGCTGATCGCGCTGGCGGCCAACTCGCCGCTGTGGCGCGGAGCGCCGACCGGGCTGATGTCCAGTCGCGTACCGATCTTCCGCGCCTTCCCGCGTGTCGGCCTGCCGCCGCACTTCGCCGGCTGGGCGGACTTCGTGCGGCGCGTCGAGGCGATGAGCGACAGCGGGCTGATCGAGGACTACACCTACCTGTGGTACGACGTGCGCCCGCATCCGCGCCTGGGCACCGTGGAGATCCGCGCGATGGACTCGCAGACGCGAGTCGAGCACACCGTCGCGCTGAGCGCGCTCGTGCTGTCGCTGGTCAAGCTGCTCACCGAGGAGCGCCAGCAGGGCGCCGTGCAGGTCGAGCCGCCCTGGGAGATCCTCGACGAGAACCGCTGGCTGGCCGCGCGCCACGGCCTGGAGGCCGAGCTGCTCGACCACGTCTCCAAACGTCGCGTCGGCGTCAGGGAGCTGACCGCGACGCTACTCGGCCGGCTGGCGGCGCACGCGCGCGAGCTCGGCTGCTCAGAGCAGCTGGCCGGCGTCGAGGACCTGCTGCAGGCCGGCAACGGCGCGCTGCGCCAGCAGATGGTCTACGAAGCCAACCACGACCTGCGCGAGCTGATGGCGGAGATCGTCGCGACGACGAGCGGCTGACGCTCAGCGCCCCGCGAGCGGGGCGACATAGCGCAGGAACGGATCGACCGCGAGCGGACCCCCGGTGGCGCGCTCGACGAGCGGCAGCGTGTCCAGGCGCCTGCCGTGGCGATGGACGTTCTCGGCTAGCCATCGCTGGATCGCGGCAACGTCGCCCCGGCGCAGGTCCTGCTCGCGCGAGCCGATCTGCGCCTCCATCGCCTCCCACAGCTGCGCCGCGATCAGGCACCCGAGCGCGTAGCTGGGGAAGTAGCCGAAGCTGCCCGCGCCCCAGTGCACGTCCTGCAGGCACCCGAGCGCGTCGGAGGGAACCTCGATCCCGAGCAGGCGGCGCATCTCCTCGCGCCAGGCGCCGGGCAGGTCGGCGACGGCCAGCTCGCCTTCGACCATCGCCAGCTCCAGCTCGAAGCGCAGGATGATGTGCAGCGGATAGGTCAGCGGGTCGGCAGACACGCGGATCAGCGACGGCTGCACGCCCACCAGCGTCGCGTGCAGATCCGCCGGGGTCACGGCAAAGCCGCCCCGTCCGAGCTCGGCCGCGAGCACCTCGGCGAACGCGGCGCTGCGCGCGACATGGTTCTCCCACAGCTTGCTCTGGGACTCGTGGACCGACATCGACGTGCCGCGGCCGAGGTTCGTGCGGTCGAGCGCCGGGTCGATCTGGCGCTCATACAGCGCGTGTCCGTACTCGTGCAGCGAGCTCAGCAGCGACTCGACCTCGCCGTCGCCGTAGCGCGTGGTCAGGCGACTGTCGCGCGGGCCGACCCACGCGGTGAACGGGTGCGCCGAGACATCGACCCGCCAGCTGGCATCGTCGACGCCTACGCGGCGCAGCGTGCCGGCGACCGCCGCTTCCTGCGCGGCGGCGGGCACCGCGAGCGAGCGCTTGGGCGAGTGCACCTCGGCTTCTGCGACCAGCGGCGCCAGCGCGTCGGCAAGCGCCGCGAACAGCCGGCGCAGGTCGGCGGTCGCCAGGCCGAAGTCGTGCTCAGCCAGCAGCGCATCGTAGGGTCGCTCGTCGCGCTCGGCCAGGCACTCGCCGTAGGCGCGCGCCAGCTCGACGTTTCGCGCCAGCGCGGGAGCGAAGGCGGCGAAGTCATCGGCCTCGCGTGCCGCGCGCCAGCTCTCCTGGCCCTGCGCGCTGGCCTGGGCGAGCTCGACCGCGAGCTCGGTTGGAACGCGCCGCGCGCGCTCCCAGTCGCGCCTTGCGAGCCTGGCGATGTCCGCGTCGAGCTCGTCCAGGCGCTGCCCCTCGAGCTCGCCCAGCCACTCGCCGACCTCCTGCGAGGTGGCCCGTTCATGGCTCAGGCGTGCGAGCGTGCCCAGCTGCTGCGCACGCGCCGGCGCGCCCTCGCCCGGCATCATCACGAGCTGATCCCACACCGCGAGCATCTCCATCGCCGACAGGTCGGCGAGCTCTGCCATGCGGTCGCGCAGCTTCCCCGATGCGTTCACGCGGTGTCAAATTGGGCGTAGGCGTCCATGGATGTCGGCGTCGAGCGCTCAGGCTTCGGCGAGCACGATCGCGAGCAGGAGCAGGCCGAGCGCGGCGCCGAAGATGGTCATCAGCGCGATGACGCGGTCGTCGGGTCCCACGAAGTCGCCACGTGCCAGCGCCTCTTCGACCTCGCGGCGACGCAGCGCGGCGTAGACGATGCACACGACGCCGAGCACGGCGAAGCCGGCGCCGGCGACCGTGTAGGGCCATGCGGCGCCGCTGGTCAGCGCCGGGACGATCCTGCCGGCGCCGATGCCGACGGTCAGCGCGGTCAGACCGGTTCGCCACCAGGCGAGGTAGGTCCGCTCGGAGGCCAGGTGCGTGCGCCGGTTCGCGTCGGCTGCTTCGGCGCGCGTTCTCTGCGCCGGGACAGGATCCAAGCGCGGGTCCTCGCCGGCGGCCACGCTAGCGGGGGAGCTCGTGGAGGCGGCGCATCCGCGGATCGTAGATCACACTGCGCCGGCCGAGGTGCTCGGAAGCGCAAGCCCAGGCGCCGGCCTCGGGCGATCCGTCCACGCCGGCGTAATAATCCGCGCATGCGAACGATCTCCATGGGTGCAGCGGGCTCGCGGCTCGGTCGCGCATGAGCTATGTCCCGCCGCGGGAGATCCTCGAACGCTACGCGTCGGTGCTGATCGGCTTCGCGCTCGGCGGAGGCCGTGGGATACGACCGAACGAGGTCGTCCGGATCGTCGCCAGCGAGAGCGCCAAGCCGCTCTACGCCGAGCTGGCCAAGGCCGTCTGGCGCGCCGGCGGGCACGTGATCGCCGCCTACGAACCCGACGACGATCACGACTTCAACCTCTCGCGGAGCTTCTTCGAGCTGGCCGGCGAGCAACAGCTCGACCGCTTCAACGCGCACTACTTCCGCGGCATCGTCGACGAGATGGACCATCAGGTCTCGGTCCTGGCCGACAGCGACCCGCGCGCGCTGGACTCGGTCGAGCCGGCGAAGATCATGCGCCGCGGGGCGGCGATGCGCCCGCTCCTGGACTGGCGCGGCGACAAGGAGAACGCGGGACGCTTCACCTGGACGCTGGGCCTGTACGGCACGCCGGCGATGGCCGCCGAGGCCGGCATGAGCACCGAGGAGTACTGGGAGCAGATCATCCACGCCTGCTTCCTCGACTCCGAGGATCCGATCTCGCGCTGGCGAGAGGTGGTCGAGCGGGTGACCGAGACGCGCCGCTGGCTCGACGCGCTGGACATCGAGCGCGTGCACGTCCAGGGCGAGGACGTCGACCTGCGGATCACGATCGGCGAGCAGCGCAAATGGCTCGGCGGCCGCGGGCGAAACATCCCCAGCTTCGAGACCTTCACCAGCCCGGACTGGCGGGGTACCGAGGGGTGGATCTACTGCAACCAGCCGCTCTATCGCTACGGCAACCTCGTCAAGGGCATCCGGCTCGGCTTCGCCGGCGGCCGCGTCACGGAAGCGAGCGCTCAGGAGAACGAGCCCGTGTTGACGGAGATGATCGCCACCGAGGGAGCAGACCGGATCGGCGAGTTCTCGCTGACGGACCGGCGACTGTCGCGGATCACGCGCTTCATGGCGCACACGCTGTACGACGAGAACGTCGGCGGGACGTTCGGCAACACGCACATCGCGGTGGGCCGCTCATACCAGGACGCCTACGCGGGAGACCCCAGCGAGGTACCCGCCGAGCGCTGGGAGCAGCTCGGCTTCAACGACTCGACCGTGCACACGGACATCGTCTCGACGACCGATCGCGTCGTCACCGCGAGGCTGCGCGGCGGCGGCGAGCGCGTGATCTACCGCGACGGCGAGTTCCAGCTCGACTAGCGCCCGGCGACCTTCGCCTCACCTGCGCCGAGCGCCCCTCGCGCAGGCCGATGCGTTCGAGCGGCACGGGCGGATGCCACCGGCGGCCGCAACCTATGATCGAGCGCGATGAGCGAGCAATCGGCGATCTTCGCCACGGGGACCCTGCGCGATCGAGCGGCGCTGGTGACCGGCGGCGGCACCGGCCTGGGCAAGGCGACCGCGCTGGAGCTCGCGCGCTGCGGCGCTGCGGTGACGATCGCCGGACGCCGCGAGGACGTGCTCGTGCAGGCCGCCGCGGAGATCGATGCACTGGTCGGCTGCGACGTTCACACGGTCGTCGGAGACGTGCGCGAGTCGTCGCAGGCGCGGCGGCTGATCGGCGAGACACTCGAGCAGGCCGGGCGGCTCGACGTGCTCGTCAACAATGCAGGCGGTCAGTTCTTCAGCCCCGCCGAGCTGATCGCGACGAAGGGCTGGCGCGCGGTCTGGCGGCTGAACGTCGACGGGATGCTGAACATGTCTGAGGCCGCTCACGAGCTGGCGTTCGCCGCCGGCGGCGACGGCGTCCAGCGCACGGGCGCCGGCGGGTCGATCGTCAACGTCACGCTGTCGCCACACCACGGGATGCCTGGCATGGCCCACTCGGGCGCGGCGCGCGCGACAGTCGAGGCGCTGACGCGCGAGCTGGCGCGCCGCTGGGCGCCGTCGGGCGTCACCGCCTCGGCAATCGCCGTCGGCACGTTCGACACGGAGGTGATGGTCAAGTATCCGGCGAGCGTGCGCGCGGGCATGTCACGCTCGGTCCCGCTCCAGCGCACCGGCACGGTCGCCGAGCACGCCTGGCTCGTCGCGCTGCTCGCATCGCCGCTCGGCAGGGCGTTCAACGGCTCCACGGTCACGCTCGACGGCGCCCGCGACAACTGGTTCGGTCCCTGGCCGCCACCTGGGCTGGCCGATGATTCGGGCGAGGTGCCTGTCGAGGAGCGCCAGTAGGATGAAGGCTCGGCGTGCGGGCGAAGTGTTTTGGTTGCACAAAAGCCTTCCAAGCTTTTAGAGCCGGTTCGATTCCGGTCGCCCGCTTTCTTTCTTGGAGACGACAGCTCGTACAAGCCGGGCGCATTCGCACGGTGGTCGACGGCGGCATGCCTTCGGCTTACCCGTAGAATCGAACCACCACGGGGAGTGGCGCAGTCTGGTAGCGCACCCGGCTGGGGGCCGGGCGGTCGCAGGTTCAAATCCTGTCTCCCCGATTAGAAAGGCCCTGCAAATGGGCTAGTTTCTGCGACTTGGGCGATGCAGCCCAAATCGGCCTGGGGAGCAATTCGCGGTCCAATATCCCGTCGGTTAGCTCGTGGGGACCGGGTGGTCTGTAGGTTCTCAAGTGCCCGCTTACCACTGAACTCAGCGCCGGTTCGGAGCGGGCGAGGCTGCGTTTCGGACACGTCGGATCTTGCGCAAAGCGCTCGCGCGCCGGCAAGCTCGAAGCAGTGTCCTCTTTCGTCCTGAGCGCAAGCGCTGTGCGGAGATAGCGAGACGCTCGCATCGCTCCGTGAGCAGGCGTGTCGGCGGCGTTGAGCCTATGCTCACCGACCTCGGTTCATTTGCCTGGAGGCCACTTCGCTTGGAGGACGCCGATGCCGGACACCACCTGCCACATGTCGATCTCGCTCGACGGCTTCGTCGCCGGGCCGGACCAGAGCCGGGAGAATCCGCTGGGGAAGCGCGGCAGGGAGGTCCATAGCTGGCACCTCGGCGACGAGCGCGCGAACGACGCCGACGCGACGGCAGAG